>JAWWDH010000213.1:0-6130 GCA_033720015.1 Pseudomonas sp. | reverse complement strand
GAGAAAATCCAACTGGCCCAGGTGGGGATGGCCGTCTTCGTTGGAAAGGCCCAGATAGACCGGACTGGCATCGCGGGCTTGAGCGCCGGCCTGACGCGCCAGCTCGACGTATTTAAGGAATACGCGCTCATCAGCGTCGAAATAGGCGTAAACCTTGTCCGTGCTCACCAGAGTTGTTAGGTGACTTTGCCCGGCATTCACCAGGTTACCTTCGGTGATTTCTGCACGGCTGACACGCCCATCAATCGGCGCGGTAACACGGGTAAAACTGAGGTTGAGGCGGGCGTTGTCGAGTTGCGCCTGGATACCTGCGACGGCCGCTTTGGCTTCAGCTGCCGCACTGGCGCGGGCATCGGCTAATTCGGCAGAAATGGCGTTGCTGTGGCGCAGACGTTCACCGCGATGGGCTTCGCTTTGGGTCCGGGCGTAGCTGGCGCGGGCTTGCTGCAACTGGGCTTCAAGGCGTTTGACCTCCGCCTGGAAGGGGCGCGGGTCAATCTGAAACAGCAGGTCGCCTTTTTTTACCAAACTGCCTTCATTGAAGGCGACGCGGTCAACCAGGCCGGAGACCCGTGGGCGAATATCCACTGACTCGGGGGCTTCCAGGCGACCGGTGAATTCGTCCCACTCGGTTATCGGCTGTTCGATTACTTGCGCCACACTGACTTTGGCAGGCGGCATTTGTTGTGCGCTTTGCGGGGCCTTGCCACACGCGCTCAAGAACAGCACCGCGACAAGGGTCAGCGGAAAATGCCAGTGATTTGTATTGGTCTGCGCCATGTGTACTCCGCCCTTGGGTCTTGTGAGGAGGCGGAGTCTGCGGCGAGGGCTCTATTACGGCGAATCGAACAATTCGAAGATATCTATCAACCAGAATGATTGTTTGCCGGTTTGTATCGATAAACACACATGTACGCTATGTCTGGCCCTGAACGTAACAGGGCTATTCCATGCTATCTGGGTCGCCACAGAACATCTGGATACGCGAGCGTAACCAGCGTTCGGCGGGATCATTGTCCTGGGCTCCACGCCAGGCCATGTGCAGCTCGAAGGTTTGCGCCGCAAGGGGTAACTCCTCCGCACGAACGCCCCCCGCGGAGCTCAGCGCTGCAGCGGTGTAATCCGGCACGGTGGCGAGAATATCCGTGCCGGAGAGAAGGGTGCCAAGGCCATTAAACTGGGGCAGGGCGAGTACCACCCGGCGCTTGCGGCCAAGCTTCTCCAGCTCCGCATCGATAAAACCACTGAGGTCGCCGGCAAAAGACACCAGCGCATGCGGCCGTGAGCAGTAGTCATCCAGGCTCAGCAGCCCCGGCGCGGAATCTGCGCGTAACAACTTCGGTTTGCTGCGGCGCAGCACTTTGCGTTTGGCATTGGCTGGCAATTCTTCAGTGTAGGCCACGCCCACGGAGATTTCGCCAGAAGCCAGCAGCGCCGGCATCAACAGGTAGTTGGTACGACGAATCACCAGCACCACGCCGGGGGCTTCTGCGCGCAGACGTTTGATCAGCGGCGGCAGCAGGCCGAATTCGACATCATCCGACAACCCGATGCGAAACACCGCGTTACTGGTGGCGGGGTGAAAATCAGCGGCGCGACTGACTGCCGTGGAGATGGAATCCAGCGCCGGCGAGAGCAGGGTGGCGATCTCCATGGCCCGTGCCGTTGGCTCCATACTGCGGCCTGTACGCACGAACAACGGGTCATCAAACAGGCTGCGCAAACGCGCCAGGGCCGCACTGATGGCCGGCTGGCCAAGAAACAGCTTTTCCGCCGCACGGGTCACGCTACGTTCATGCATCAACGTTTCAAAGACGATCAGCAGGTTGAGATCGACGCGGCGAAGATCGTTACGGTTCATCCTGTGTCCATTGTCGAGTGGCTGCGGTTTTGCGCGCGGGTCAGGCTAATGCCGAATGCCGTTGACAGGCAATATGCACGGGCAAATGAGCGGCTGGTGCCCATCATCATCGACAAGCATGGTGAATATCAGCCCCGAGCGGTGGAATTGCTGGCCAGGCCCGGATAAAGTCCGTGGCCATAAGCGGTCGCCTGTAATTGTTTAGCGCACACCTGCGTACCAGTTACCACGACCTGAATGGGTCAACCGAAGAGGTTTGCGATGTCCCGCATAGTGCGTTTCCATGAGTTTGGTGAGGCCGATGTCCTCAAGATCGAAGAGCGTAACGTCCCTGTACCTGCAGTGGGTGAAGTGCTGATCGGTGTTGAAGCCGTGGGCGTCAGCTGGCACGACGTACTCTGGCGGCAGAACCTTGCACCCACCTTGGCCCAGCTGCCGGCCAGCCTCGGCCATGAAGTAGCCGGTGTGGTACTGGCGCTCGGTGACGGGGTCACTGATCTGGCCGTGGGTGATCGGGTTGCCAGCTTCCCGGGGCACAGCGCCAATCATTACCCCAGTTACGCCGAGCACGTGGTTTTACCGCGCAGCTCTGTGGCTCGCTACCCAGAAAACCTGACCGCGCAACAGGCGGCCGTGCACTATTTACCTTCAATGGTCGGCTGGTTCGGGTTTGTCGAGTTGGCGCATTTGCAGCCAGGCGAAACCGTGCTGGTAACCGCCGCCAGTCGCTGCTGGGGCCCGTATATTGTGCAAATGGGCAAAGCCCTAGGTGCCACGGTTATCGCCGCGACGGCCTATGCCGAGGACAGCGAGTTTCTTAAACAGTTGGGCGCTGATCACATCATCCTCACAGAGGAGCAGGACCTGGTTAGCCGCGTCAGCAAACTCACCGATGGTCAGGGCGTCAATGTGGTGATGGATGCGTTGGGCGGCCCGCAAATGTGCCTGCTGGGCGACGCCATCGCGCCACGTGGGCGGCTGATCCTGTTTGATCTGCAAGGCGGCAATGAAACGCCATTTCCAGCCTGCGCAGCATTCCAGAAAAATATTCAGTTCTTCGTGCACTGCATCGGCAACTTCACCGGCAAAGAAGAACTGAATATCCCGCAAGATCAGGCTGCCGTAGCCAAGGCGGTGCAGGGTATCAATCAGCTGACAACAGATGGTTTGATCAAGCCACTGATCGACAAGGTGTTCAACTTCGACGACGTGAGCGAAGCGCATCGCTATATGGAAACGTGCCCGAGTCGTGGCCGAGTGATGTTGCAGGTTTAATCGCCACTGGCCGCGGCAGCAGGTTCAACGCGGTGGTCGGGTAGGGCATGCAACACTTACGAGCCGCTGGATGAATCCGTTCATCCAGCGGCTTTATGTTTAGGCCTTAACCTATTGAGCCGATTCTCGGCCTCATCGCACTGAAGCGCTTTGTCCCAGCCCGATTAGCCCCCTCAAACCGCAGAGCGTTCGCCCTCATCATTGAGCACGGGCGGCGGCACTGCACGATCTCCATCCAGCCGCTCAAGCAATGCCGCGTTGGCACAGTTGCCCATCACGTTGAGGGCGGTCCGCAGACCATCAGTAAAGCGGTCAACACCTGCAACAACTGCGACGCCTTCCAGCGGCAGGCCGGCGGCCCCCAGTACTGTCGTCATTGCTACCAGCCCGGCACCCGGCACACCAGCGGTGGAAAAGCTGACTAGCAGGCCGGTGGTAAACACCGTGATCAACAGCGAGGTGGTGATGTCGATGTTGAAAAGCTGGGCGACGAATAACGCATTAAAGCCCTGCAGTACGGCTGCGCCATCGCGTTTAAGTGCGGTGCCAAAGGGCAGGGCAAAGCTGGCTAAAGATTCATTCATGCCGTAGCTGCGTGCGTTGCCAAGTGCCAAAGGAAGCGTCGCACCTGAGCTAGCGGTACCAAAGGCGAAGCCCAAGCTCTGACCAAAGTGCTTTACGAACGCCAGCGGACGGGCGCCAGTGATGCCCAGCAGTAGCAGATAGAGAGCCGCCATCAGTGCCAGAGCCAGCGTCAGGCCAACCACGTACATACCAAGACGCAAGAGCAAGTCCAACCCCTGGCTGGCAATCACCGAAGTGATCAAGGCAAACACCCCATAAGGTGCCAATTTGAGTACGAACTCCAACACCTTGAGGGTGACGGTGTAGCCACTCTCAATCAACCGGCGTAACGGCGCGCTGTCCGCCGGCAACGCACGCATGGCGATGCCGATCAGCGCAGCGGCGAAGATAACCTGCAACAGACCGCCACTGCTCAAGGCCGTAAACGGGTTGTTCGGCACCAACGCGACTAACCATTGGCTGAGGCTGTCGGCCTGACGGCTTTCAGGTGCCTGGCTGGCGAGGCTCTCGGCTCCGCTACCTGGACTCAACCATTGCGCCACCAGCATGCCCAGCGCCAGCGCTATGGCACTGGTCAACACATAGCCCACCAGCAAGCGACCGGCATGACGACCAACAGCGGCGCCATGCTCGCGGTTAGTTAGGCTCAGGATCAAAGCACCGAACACCATGGGGACGACTACGAACTGCAACAGGCGCAGGAAGATATTGCCCACAGGGGTCAATAGATTAGCGTCCAGCCAAGTCACGCTGCCTTCAGGCAATGCACCGGCACTGGTATTCAGTACAAGACCGGTAAGAATGCCGAATACAAGGGCAAGCAGGATCTGGCGAGTGACGGACATGCGGCCTCCAAAAGTCTATATGTGCAGCAAGCAGGCCGCATGAAATCAGGATTATCGAGGCGCGTCATTCTGATGACCGATAAGAGCTATATCAATGAAATCGATAATAATATTGTGGAATAAGCTAAGAAGCTGTGCATCACCGCGATGCTCGCGTTGATGGTTAAAAAGACAGCCTTACGGCAAGAATCAACTGCGCGGATTCTAGACGGTGGGCCTATGACGCCCGTGGCCACACTAAAGGCTTCGCATAATGTATATTATGTTAAATAAGCATTATGATCCTGTACAGTAGGCGCCGTTTAAAATCTGTCGTACTTCAGCTAACTGGAGAATTACGCCAAGGATGAGAACTCTAAAAGCTATTTAAAATCAGCCACTTCCTCTGCACCAATGCTGCACCATTGAGCCTTTTTGGCTGCTTTCATCTGAAGCAGATCAGCTTCGTGCAACACTTGCGAATGAACTGATTGCCCAAAATTGATCGTGCGTATAAGCACATCACCATCGCGATCAACCTACAACTCCGTAAGCACCGATCCATTCAGCTCCTCACGCAGCATTCGCCATTACGGTAAATATGGGGCTCCAGCTCCGGCTTCGATGCTGCACATGCTCCCATTTGCTCTTCATGCGCTTGATGCCCCAACCGCTGACCTCGACACAAAGGACTGGCTGCCATTTCCCAACAACTCGGGGATGAGTTTTAAGCTTTGCCCGGTAATGGAATGAACGACTTCCTGCTTCTTCTCCAGCGAGGTATCAGGGCGCACGCACAGAACAATCGAGGCCGTGCCCTTAGATAGCGACTGTCGCCCACACCGTTAACGGCATCCTGGAACACCTATTTCATGGTCAATTGGCTGGAGGACGATAGCCTGTCTCAGTCCTGAATTAGGTTTTTTGCATGTCTGGCAGCTGCTGCCCCCTGCACAGTGTCAACGACTGGTATGGGGCGCCTATTGTGGGCTGCGGGTATCGCGCTACCGCAGTCATCAGCAAGCTTGGGCAATCTCTCATGAATTTAACTCAACTAAATGACTATTTAGTTGAGTTAAATTCAATTTGAAATAAATAATAGGATACTAGCGACTATCGGGATCCGCTAACAACTGCATCACTAACGCCCTCTGCATCCCAGAGCTTTGGGAAATAATGAATCGCCCCTGAGTTTTGGCAACTCGTGTATCGGAGGGGATCATCATATCGTTCATGATCTGTAAGCGTACGCCGAACTCACCTTGCGTGACTCAGGCAGGCACCCACTGATGCGGCAGCAGTTGGCCGATCTCACTGGCCCGCTGCGTCGGCAGTCGTGTCAGCACGTCTTTGAGATAGGCATACGGATCGTGTCCGTTCATGCGGGCCGACTGGATCAGGCTCATGATCGCCGCCGCTCGTTTGCCGCTGCGTAGCGACCCGGGGTAATCCCCCCGGAAATCAGTACCCGTCGGAAGTAGAATTTTCTCCTTATCGGATCAAGGAAATTTTGCGTGAAGACATCGCGTTTTTCGGACAGCCAGATCATCGCCATCCTCAAGCAGGCTGAAGCCGGCAGCCCAGT
>JAWWDH010000212.1:0-6154 GCA_033720015.1 Pseudomonas sp. | reverse complement strand
GTACCCAGCTGCAGGCCGGTTGGCAGCTGGCTGTCCTGGCTGGACTGACCGCCGGGCTGACGGCGGATCTGGTACAGCAGGTCTTCAAACTCGGCGCGGTCACGCTTAAAGCCGGTGGTCGAAACGTTGGCCAGGTTGTTGGAAATGGTGGTCAGGTTCATGTCCTGAGCGGACAAACCCGTCTTGCTGACCCACAGTGCCGGAAGCATATCGATTCTCCTCGGGCGTCGCTTTACCGACGCCGCGTGCTGGTAATTAGGTCATTTGCAAGACGCGCGCCATGGCCGCTGAATTGTCTTCGGCGGTGCGCATCATCTTCACTTGCAATTCGAACTGGCGGGACAGCGAGAGGATCGCGGTCATCTCTTCCACGGCGTTGACGTTGCTTGACTCAAGAAAGCCCGAGGTGATTTCCATGTTGGCATCCGCCAACACCGGGCCCTGGCCCTTGAAACGCATCATCCCGTCGGAGCCCTTCTCCATCTGCTTGAGGTCTGGATTGACCAGCTTTAGCCGATCAACCTCAGCCAACACATTTGGCGCTTCGCCGAGGGCGCGAATACTGATGGTGCCGTCTTTGCCGATTTCGATTTTCTGCTCGGGCGGGACGGCAATCGGCCCGGCGTTGCCCATCACCGGCAAGCCATTGCCGGTACGCAATACACCGAGGGAGTCGACGTTCAAACTGGCGGTGCGCACATAGGCTTCAGTACCGTCGGGAGCCTGCACAGCCAGCCAGCCTTCGCCGCCCACCGCCACATCCAGATCGCGACCGGTTTCCTGCAGTGAGCCTGGGGTGAAGTCGGTACCGGGGCGCTCACTCATGGCGTAGACCCGCGACGGTAAACCGTCACCAAATACCGGCATGGAACGCGCCTGTTCAAAATCCCGGCGGAAGCCATTGGTGGTGATGTTTGCCAGATTGTTGGCGTGCGCACGCTGGGCCAGAGTGTTGTTGTGGGCACCAGTCATGGAAACGTACAGCATCTTGTCCATGGTTATTCTCCGAGTTGGGCGAGTCGCCCGCTGCTCTATACAAGCTATAAAGCAATGCCTATGCCAGCATTCGAAAAACAATCACAAGCAATTGATAAACATGGCTTTTAAAAACAAAAAGACTCCATTGAAGGAGCCTTTTAAAAATTGCAGTGGCGTATTTTTGCCGCCTGCGACAAGCGCTTGCCTGCCGCAGGCGGCCATTATCAACGCAGGTTGATAATGGTTTGGGTGATTGCACTCTCGGTTTCGATGGTTTTCGCGTTGGCCTGGTAATTACGCTGAGCGACGATCAGGTTGACCAACTGGTCGGACAGCTCGACGTTGGAGTCTTCCAATGCGCCGGCCTGAACAGCCCCCAAGGTCCCGGAGCCAGGCGGGTTACGCACAGGCTCCCCCGAATTGAAGGACTGCACCCACTGAGTCTTGCCGACCGGGGTAAGCCCCTGCACGTTGGCGAAGTCAGCCAGGATAATCTGCCCCTGCACCTTGGATTGGCCATTGGTGTAGCGCGCGAAAATCACCCCGGTCTCGTCGATCTCCAGACCCGCCAACTCGCCCGTGGTGTAACCATTCTGACTAACACTGTTGACCGCAAAACTGCTCGAGAACTGGGTCGAGCGACGCAAATCGAGCGTCAGGCTTTCCGGGCTTTGCTGAGCACCATTAGGCCCCCACACGGGCGGAGTGGAGCTGTCCGGAGCTGCAGGATTCCAGTTATTAAGAACCAATTTGCCATCGACGACAGCAAAGTCCCCCGGCGTAGCTGCTTGAAACTGGCCCGACGGGCTGAAGGTTAGCGTGGTACTAAACGGCTCAGTGCCCGTGACGGGTGGCACGGCAGCGGGATCAGCAACTGGCGCATTCGGGTTACGCCCATCAATCAACACATTCATGGTCCAGGTGTTGAGAGCAGGCGGCGCATCCTTGATGAAGTACTGCGTCAACACATGGGCATTACCCTGCGTGTCGTAGATATTGGTCGAGGTGGATGAGTTGTAGGTCGTCGGGTCCGCCGCATTGAACGGCGCGTTCGCTGGCGAGGTATTGGTGGAGTTAAGATTGAAGACCTGATTCATGCTCGATGTAGCTTTCGGGTCCTGGCTTGCAGATTGAATCTGCAGATCACCCACGACACCCGTTTGCAGATTGCCGTTGGGGTCCACGGTGTAACCCTGTAAGTTGTAGCCGAAGTTATCGACCAGAAAACCCTGCTTATCCGTGCCGAAATAACCAGCACGGGTATAGCTCAACGCGCCGTTGTTATTGACCTGGAAAAAACCGTTGCCGTTGATCGCCAGGTCCAGGGCATTTTGCGTGTAGTTGATATTGCCCTGGTTGAACAGTTGCGACACGTTGGCCAGCAACACACCACTTCCCTGTGGGTTTTTACCGGTACCCAACACAGAAGATGCATACACATCGGCAAACTCAGCACGAGACTGCTTGAAGCCTGCAGTACCTGCGTTGGCAATGTTATTACCGGTGACGTTGAGGTCTTTGGTCGCTGAACGCAAACCGCTAAGGCCAATATTGAACGACATAGCTGTCTCCTTGTACCGGCGTAACCGGCGCTGAAATCTGTTAGTTACTGACCGATAACCTGCACTTGCGACAGCGGCACACTACCGAGGCCCGCCAGGTTCAACATCAACTCACTGCCGCCAAGGACTACGCTGTCGACGTTAGCCGGCAGCATGGTGTAAAGCCCCTTCGCCTCGCCGTCATAGGTCGCCTGCGCTTCGAACTTGTAGGTGCCGGGCGGCAGCAGATTGCCGCTGGAATCCTTGCCGTCCCAGATAAAGCTGACATTGCCAGCTGCCTGCTCCCCCAAGTTGACCCGAGCCACCGCAGAGCCGACCTTGTCATAAACATTCACATAAACGTTGCTGCTACTGACCGGCAAAACCAGGCTGGCTTTAAAGCTCTCGCTGGTATCAACCACCGCTTTGTCCGTGGGCACGATGACCTTACGTCCGACCAACGAAGAAGCCTGCAGCGCTTGGGAGGACTGATAGCCGCTCAGCAGCGAGCCCATGCTGGAGTTGAGTTTCTCAATCCCCTCAACCTGACTGAACTGCGCCAGCTGGGCGATGAACTCACCGTTACTTTGCGGCTCCAGTGGGTTCTGGTTATTCAACTGAGCCACCAGCAAATTGAGAAACTCGTTCTTACCGAGCTCCTTGTTCTGACTGCTGCCCTGCTTAATCTGGTATTGGTCCAGCGCCGAACCGCTGACATCGCCAACAACACTCATCACTCTGCACTCCTTAGTCGTTGGCTTACTGACCCAGGGTCAATACGCGCTGCATCATTTGCTTGGCGGTGTTCATCATTTCGGTGTTGGTCTGGAAAGCCCGGCTGGCAGAAATCATGTCGGCCATCTCTTCCACCACATTGACGTTGGGGTAGTAGACGTAGCCGCCCTCATCGGCCGCCGGGTGGTTTGGCTCATAGCGCGGCATCAGGCTGCTTTGATCTTCGACCACACCGAGCACCTGCACGCCGGCGCCGGCATTATCCTGATCGGCAAACAGCGAGCCACGATCACCGTCTTGCGCCGACTGGTACACGGTGGCGAACACCGGATGGCGAGCGCGATAGGTCTGATCAATGCTCGAAGAAACCGTCTCGGCGTTGGCGATGTTGCTGGAGATGGTGTTCAGGCGAGTGCTCTGAGCGCTCATACCCATTCCGGCGATGTTGAAAACACTGGTAAGTGACATGGCTTCAGGCTCCTATTAATCGCCGCGCAGGGCGCTGACCAGCCCTTTGAATTTGCTGTTGAGCAGAGTGAAACTGGCTTGGAACTGCACCGAGTTCTCTGCGTAGTTGGATTGTTCGATTTGCAGGTCGACGGTGTTCTGATCAATCGAGGCCTGCATCGGCGTGCGATACGCCAGGCTGGCATCGCTGAGCATCACGCCGTCAGCAGGAATATGCTGACTATTGGTTCGATTCAGGCTGGCCGCGCCGCGCTGGCCCTGAGCGCTTTGCTCGGCTAACACGCTGGCAAACTGCAGGTCACGCGCCTTGAAGTTAGGCGTGTCTGCGTTGGCGATGTTGTTGGCCAGCACCTCGGCACGCTGGGTGCGAAAGCCGAGTGCCTTTTCATGAATGCCGAGTGCCCGATCGAAACTGATGCTCATGGTCAGAAACCTTTGCCGGTTGGCGTTGCTGTTTTCCGTGCAAGACCACAAGCAAAGCCTGTGCCATTTTATTTTTTATCTATTTATCAACGATTTAACTAATAAATATGGCTCTACATGCGGCAAAGCGGCAAACGCTTTCCGCCCATGGAGCGGCAAGCGGCAATGATGCGCGGACGTTTGCCGCCAAGCCTGGCCACCCGGCGGCAACCACCTGTCAGGCAATTGCGCCCACGCCTTTGACAAGCATTCTCATTAGCATTAGTATCCTTCGCATCAACCACTGCCCTGCCACGAGCCTTAACCATGTACGTCTGTCTCTGCGAAGGTGTTACTGACGGTCAGATCCGCGAAGCCATCTATGAAGGCTGCTGCAGCTACCGGGATGTTCGCGCGACCCTCGGGGTTGCCAGCCAATGCGGCAAATGCGCCTGCCTGGCCAAGCAAGTGGTACGCGAAACCTTGAGCGACGTGCAAAGCAGCCAGGCCGCCATGGCCTATCCGGCAAGTTTTGTTGCCGCCTGATTGAACATGCAGTGAAGAACCGGACCTAGCGTCCGGTTTTTTATGTTCGCAATTCAACGCGTTAGCACTCAGGCGCGGAACGTAAGCGTTCTTACTCAGGTTAATTTCAACTTTTAATTCAGACACTTAGGTTTGACAGTAAAAAACCTGCAGCCCAGAATCAGGTGCTAACTCCCTGCAAGGCAGACGCAGACATGAAAGGCGACAAGAAAGTCATTCAGCATCTGAACAAGATCCTCGGCAACGAGCTGGTCGCGATCAATCAGTACTTCCTGCATGCACGCATGTATGAGGACTGGGGCCTGAAGAAACTCGGTGAGCACGAGTACCACGAGTCCATCGACGAGATGAAGCATGCGGACAAGCTGATCAAACGCATCCTGTTTCTCGAGGGCCTGCCTAACCTGCAAGACCTCGGCAAGATCCTGATCGGTGAAAACACCCAGGAAATGCTTGAGTGCGACCTGAAGATCGAACACAAGGCGCTGATTGACCTGAAAGCGGCAATTGCCTACTGCGAAAGCATCGGCGACTACGCCAGCCGCGAACTGCTGGAAGACATCCTCTGCTCCGAGGAAGAGCACATCGACTGGCTGGAAACTCAGCTCAGCTTGATCAAATCGGTCGGCCTGCAGAACTACCTGCAGTCGCAGATGGACGAATAAACGCCCACGCCATAAACAACAAACCCCGCACTTGGCGGGGTTTGTTGTTTATGCAGCGCCGGCTTACGCGTCGGCTTTCTGCACAGCGTCTTTGATCAGGGTCTGCAGCTCACCCTTGTCGAACATTTCCGCCATGATGTCGCTACCGCCGACCAGCTCACCGCCAACCCACAGTTGTGGGAAGGTTGGCCAGTTGGCGTACTTTGGCAGATTGGCGCGGATTTCCGGGTTCTGCAGGATGTCGACGTAGGCGAACTTCTCGCCACAAGCCATCACAGCCTGCGCAGCCTTGGAAGAAAAGCCGCACTGCGGAGCGTTCGGCGAGCCTTTCATGTACAGCAGAACGGTGTTGGCGGCGATCTGCTCTTTGATGGTTTCGATGATATCCATTGGGCACCTCAGGACTTAACTTTCCGACTCACGGGTCGGCGCGGTGGCGCATTGTAGCGAAAAGCCGAGCGTAATGCTCGGCCTTCCCTGTCATGCCCATAGCCAAGCAAACCTTGTCAGGCGGCCTCCACCTGCACCGGCACACCATTCAGCGCGGCATTACCGGACAGGCTGTCGAGTTGCCGTTCATCGGTCAGGTCATTGGCGCTGGCACCCGGTTGCGCACTGGCAATCGCCATCTGTACGCCAGGTCGCGCGTGACCCCAGCCATGCGGCAGGCTGACCACGCCGGCCATCATTTCGTCGCTGGCGGCGACTTCGACCTCAATCTCCCCAACCCGCGAGCGCACCCGCACCCGCTGGCCATCGCTCAGCCCACGCTGTTGCAAGTCCGCCGAGTGCATCAACAGCTGATGGCGCGGCTTACCT
>JAWWDH010000211.1:0-6220 GCA_033720015.1 Pseudomonas sp. | reverse complement strand
CGTCAAAAAACATCAGAGAATTTTTTTCCAAACTATCTTTTGCACCTTTTCTAATACTTCCAATGATTCCAATAAACCGACATAGTCGGTTCGAGAAACGCGGTCAACCTGACTGACGGCCTGTATGGCCTGGCGATTCTGCCCACCGTGATGGTTGGCGGCGCGCTGGGGATCTTCTGCTACCTGTCGGGCAACGTGAAGTTTGCCGAATACCTGTTTATTCCCTATGTGCCGGGCGCGGGCGAGCTGATCGTGTTCTGCGCCGCGTTGGTCGGGGCGGGCCTGGGCGTCCTCTGGTTCAACACCTACCCGGCGCAAGTGTTTATGGGTGATGTCGGCGCACTGGCCCTCGGCGCAGCGCTTGGCACCATCGCGGTAATCGTCCGTCAGGAAGTGGTGCTGTTCATCATGGGCGGCATCTTCGTGGTGGAAACCCTGTCGGTAATCATCCAGGTCGTTTCCTTCAAATTGACCGGTAAGCGGGTGTTCCGTATGGCACCGATCCATCACCACTTCGAACTCAAAGGCTGGCCTGAGCCGCGCGTGATCGTGCGCTTCTGGATCATCACCGTGATTCTGGTGCTGATCGGCCTTGCCACCCTGAAACTGCGTTGAGGACCCCATGACCCTGATCGCTTCTGACCACTTCCGCATCGTTGTCGGCCTCGGCAAGAGCGGCATGTCCCTGGTGCGTTTCCTCGCACGTCAGGGCTTGCCGTTTGCCGTGGTCGATACGCGTGCCAACCCGCCGGAACTCGCCACCTTGCGTGAGCAGTTCCCGCAGGTTGAAGTGCGTTGTGGTGAGTTGGACGTGGAGTTCCTCTGCCGCGCCAGCGAGCTGCTGATCAGCCCGGGCCTGGCCGTTGCCACGCCTGCGCTGCAGGCGGCGGCTGCGCGCGGCGTGAAGCTGTCGGGTGATATCGACCTGTTTGCCCGCTATGCCAAGGCGCCGATTGTGGCGATCACCGGTTCCAACGCCAAGAGCACCGTGACCACCTTGGTCGGCGAGATGGCCGCAGCGGCCGGCAAGAAGGTCGCCGTCGGTGGCAACCTCGGTACCCCGGCGCTGGACCTGCTCAGTGACGATGTCGAGTTGTATGTCATGGAGCTGTCGAGCTTCCAGCTGGAAACCACCGACCAGCTCAATGCCGAAGTGGCGACCTGCCTGAACATCAGCGAAGACCATATGGATCGCTACGCCGATCTGCCGGCTTATCACCTGGCCAAGCACCGGATCTTCCGCGGTGCGCGGCAGGTTGTGGTGAACCGCGATGACGCGTTGTCGCGGCCGCTGGTGGCGGATCAGCTGCCGTGCTGGTACTTCGGCCTCGGCAAGCCGGACTTCAAGCGCTTCGGTCTGTTTGAAGAAAATGGCGAGAAGAGCCTGGGCTATCAGTTCGCCGCCTTGCTGTCGGTGCGGGAGCTGAAAATTCGTGGTGCGCACAACCAATCCAATGCCTTGGCGGCATTGGCGTTGGGGCATGCAGTTGGCCTGCCGTTCGAGGCCATGTTGCAAACCCTGCGTAGCTTTGCCGGCTTGCCGCATCGCTGTCAGTGGGTCGGCGAGCGCAATGCCGTGAGCTATTACGACGACTCCAAAGCCACCAACGTGGGTGCCGCGTTGGCGGCTATCGAAGGATTGGGGGCTGATATCGACGGCAAGCTGGTGCTGATCGCCGGTGGCGATGGCAAGGGTGCCGACTTTTCTGCACTGCAAGCGCCCGTCGGCAAGTTCTGCCGTGCGGTGGTGTTGCTCGGTCGTGATGCCGACTTACTGGCGACTGCGCTGGGTGACGCCGCGCCGCTGATCCGGGTCAAGACCCTGGAAGAAGCCGTGCAGCGCGCTGCCGAGCTGGCCGAGGCGGGCGATGCGGTGCTGTTGTCTCCGGCCTGCGCCAGCCTGGATATGTTCAAGAATTTCGAAGAGCGCGGACGTCTGTTCGCCCAGGCCGTGGAGGGTTTGCGCTGATGCTAGCCCGCCTGCTCGCCGCGCCATCGCCGCTGCATACCCGTCGCGGTATCGACATCGACTTCCCACTGCTGGCGGGTTGCCTGGCCCTGCTTGGCTTGGGGCTGGTGATGATCACTTCGGCGTCCTCGGAAGTGGCGGCGGCGCAGACGGGTAACCCGCTGTATCACATGATTCGCCACCTGATTTATCTGGCCATCGGCATCGGTGCTGCACTGGCCACGCTGCTGGTGCCCATGGCGCAGTGGCAGCGTTACAGCGGCATGCTGCTGCTGGCGGCGGTGGTGCTGCTGATTCTCGTGCTGCTGCCGGGCATCGGTCGTGAAGTGAACGGTGCCAAGCGCTGGATTGGCCTGGGGGTTTTCAACCTGCAGCCGTCCGAGCTGGCCAAGCTGTTCAGCGTGATGTTTATCGCCGCCTATCTGGTGCGACGCCAAGCAGAAGTGCGCGAGAAGCTCACCGGCTTTATCAAGCCGATGATGGTGCTTGGGCCGATTGCCGCGTTGCTGCTGGCCGAGCCGGACTTCGGCGCCACCGTGGTACTGGTCGGCGCGGCCATCGCCATGCTGTTCCTCGGCGGGGTCAACTTGCTGCGCTTTATTCCGCTGGCCGCCGGCGTGCTGGGGCTTGGCGTGTGGGTGATGACCAGTCAGGCCTATCGCCTGGAACGCCTGACCAACTTTGTCGACCCGTGGGCTGACCAATATGGCGCTGGCTACCAGCTGAGCCAGGCGCTGATTGCCTTCGGTCGTGGCGAGTGGTTCGGCGTCGGCCTGGGCAACAGCGTGCAGAAGCAGTTCTACCTGCCGGAAGCGCATACCGACTTCGTCTTTGCCGTGCTGGCCGAAGAGCTGGGCATGGTCGGCGCGTTGATTACCGTCGGCCTGTTTGTCTTCGTCAGCGTGCGCGCTTTGTATATCGGCCTGTGGGCGGAGAAGGCCAAGCAGTTCTTCTCGGCCTATGTGGCCTATGGCCTGGCGTTCCTGTGGATCGGCCAGGTGCTGATCAATATTGGCGTGAACGTTGGCCTGCTGCCGACCAAGGGCCTGACCTTGCCGTTCCTCAGCTACGGCGGCAGCTCGCTGGTGATTTGCTGCGTCAGCCTGGCGTTGTTGTTGCGCATTGAGTGGGAGCGCCGCACGCAACTGGGTAGCGCGGATGTCGACTTTAACGAATTCGATTTCTTCGAAGGCCAAGCCGCCGTGGAGGTTCAGCATGCGCGGTAATGTTCTGATTATGGCCGGCGGTACCGGCGGCCATGTGTTCCCAGCGCTGGCCTGTGCCCGTGAGTTCAAGGCGCGTGGTTACAGCGTGCATTGGCTGGGTACGCCGCGCGGTATCGAGAATGAGCTGGTACCGGCAGCGGGTCTGCCGCTGCACCTGATCGACGTCAGTGGATTGCGCGGCAAGGGCAAACTGTCCCTGCTGAAAGCGCCGTTCCAACTGATCAAGGCGCTGTTTCAGGCGCGCAAGGTCATGCGTGAGCTGCAGCCAGTGTGCGTGCTGGGCATGGGCGGTTATGTCACCGGTCCCGGCGGCTTGGCGGCGCGGATGAATGGCGCACCGCTGATCATCCACGAGCAGAATGCCGTGGCCGGCACCGCCAACCGCAGCCTGGTGCCATTTGCCAGCCGCGTGTGCGAGGCCTTCCCGAATACCTTCGGCAACAGCGCCAAGTGCCGCACCACCGGCAACCCGGTGCGTGAAGAGCTGTTCTTGGAAACCCCGCGTGATTCGCTGCGCAACCGCCAGCCACGCCTGCTGGTGCTGGGCGGCAGCTTGGGGGCCGAACCGCTGAATAAATTGCTTCCCGAAGCGTTGTCGCAAGTGGCGGCTGAGCTGCGCCCTGAGGTGTTCCATCAGGCCGGTAAGCAACATGATGCAATTACCACTGAACGCTATCGCGCGGTTGGCGTCGAAGCGCAGGTCGCGCCATTCATCAAAGACATGGCCCGTGCGTATGCCTGGGCGGATCTGGTGGTGTGCCGCGCCGGTGCGTTGACCATCAGCGAGCTGGCTGCCGCTGGCTTGCCAGCGTTTCTGTTGCCACTGCCGCATGCGATTGACGATCACCAGACCCGCAATGCCGATTATCTGGCCAGTGCCGGCGCTGCCGTACTGCTGCCACAACGTTCCACTGACGCCGCCAAGCTGGCCGCGCAGCTGACCGAGGTTTTGATGCACCCCGAACAACTCATTCTAATGGCGCAGACGGCTCGTCGCCTGGCCAAGCCCGACGCAACCTGCACGGTTGTCGATATCTGCCTGGAGGTGGCCCGTGGCTAAGTCTCCCGCTGCTGCTCGTTCGGAAATTCGCCGCATGCGCCGCATCCGTCGCATCCACTTCGTCGGCATCGGTGGTGCCGGCATGTGCGGTATCGCCGAAGTACTGCTCAACCTCGGCTATGAAGTGTCCGGTTCCGATCTGAAAACTTCCGCGGTGACTGAGCGCCTGGAAAGCTTCGGTGCCCAGATTTTTATTGGTCACCGCGCAGAAAACGCCGAGCAGGCCGATGTGTTGGTGGTCTCCAGCGCGATCAACACCAGCAACCCTGAAGTCGCCACCGCGCTGGAACGACGCATCCCCGTGGTGCCGCGTGCCGAGATGCTCGCTGAGCTGATGCGCTACCGCCACGGCATTGCCGTCGCCGGTACCCACGGCAAAACCACCACCACCAGCTTGCTGGCTTCGGTGTTCGCCGCCGGCGGCCTCGACCCGACCTTTGTGATTGGTGGCCGGCTAAATGCAGCGGGCACCAATGCGCAGCTCGGCAGCAGCCGTTACCTGATTGCCGAAGCTGACGAAAGCGATGCCAGCTTCCTGCATCTGCAGCCGATGGTCTCGGTCGTCACCAATATCGACATGGACCACATGAGCACCTACGGCGGTGACTTCAACAAGTTGAAGGCCACCTTCGTCAAATTTCTGCACAACCTGCCGTTCTATGGCTTGGCGGTGATGTGCGTCGATGATCCGTTTGTGCGGGAAATTCTGCCGCAAGTGTCGCGCCCCATCGTCACCTATGGCTTCGATGAGGGTGCCGATGTGCGCGCCATCAATGTTCGCCATCAGGGTATGCAGACCTTCTTTACCGTGCTGCGTCGCGACCGCGAGCCGTTGGATGTGTCGGTCAACATGCCGGGCAACCACAACGTATTGAACGCCCTGGCCACCATCGCCATTGCCACCGATGAAGGCATCAACGATGAGGCCATTATCCAAGGTCTGTCGGGCTTCCAGGGTGTCGGCCGACGCTTTCAGATGTACGGCGATCTGCCAGTCGAGGGCGGCAGCGTAATGCTGGTTGATGATTACGGTCACCACCCGCGTGAAGTCGCGGCGGTGATCAAGGCGGTTCGCGCCGGTTGGCCGGAGCGTCGCTTGGTGATGGTCTACCAACCGCACCGGTTTAGCCGCACCCGTGACTTGTATGACGACTTTGTCCAGGTCTTGGGCGATGCCAACGTGTTGTTGTTGATGGCCGTCTATCCGGCGGGTGAAGAGCCTATTCCGGGAGCGGACAGCCGTCAGTTGTGCCACAGCATTCGTCAGCGCGGCCAGCTCGACCCAATCTACATCGAGCGCGGTGTGGACCTCGCGCCGATCGTCAAACCACTGCTGCGTGCCGGCGACATTCTGCTCTGCCAAGGCGCCGGCGATATCGGCGGCCTGGCTCCGCAGTTGTTGCAGAGCCCGCTGTTCGCCATCGCTGGAGGTAAGTCGCAATGAGTGCCAAGCATTTGCAGAGCCAATACCCGGTCAGCGCCTTTGGTCGTGTGGCGGTGTTGTTTGGCGGCAAGAGCGCCGAGCGTGAAGTGTCGCTGAAGTCCGGAAATGCCGTGCTGCAAGCGCTGCTAGACGCCGGCGTGGATGCCTTTGGTATTGATGTCGGGGCTGATTTTCTGCAGCGCCTGAACAATGAAAAAATCGATCGTGCGTTTATCGTCCTGCATGGCCGTGGCGGTGAAGATGGCGCGATGCAGGGGTTGCTTGAGTGTGCCGGGATTCCTTACACCGGCAGCGGCATCCTGGCTTCGGCCTTGGCGATGGACAAGCTGCGCACCAAGCAGGTGTGGCAGAGCCTGGGCTTGTCGACCCCGCGCCACGCGGTATTGGCTTCGGCTGCGGATTGTGAAGCGGCGGCAACTGATCTGGGCTTTCCGCTGATCGTCAAGCCGGCGCATGAAGGCTCAAGCATTGGCATGGCCAAGGTTGGCGACCTGCAGGCGTTGATTGCCGCCTGGCAGGAT
>JAWWDH010000210.1:0-6235 GCA_033720015.1 Pseudomonas sp. | reverse complement strand
GCCGATGCGGGGGCAGGTAATTGATCGTTAGAGGGGGCTCAGCGCAAGGTTTGCGCGATCGCCAGGATCTCGGCGCGGTGGCTGCTCAGTAGGCTGAGTGCGCCGTTCTCGTCGATAAAGTCTTGTGGTGGCATCAGTTTCTGATACGCCGCCAGTTCCTGTAATGGCGGTAAATCGGCATTTGGCTCGCGCGCTTTAATCGTGTGATAGCGCGCTAGGTTGATCAGATCCAACAATTGCAGCGTGTCTCCCGGGCTGAACTGCCAATTTCCGGTGTTGCGGATAAGCTCGATGTAGTCGTTATCCACCGACCATTTTTTCAGCACAACAATGCCGAGCGACTTGCTGTATTCGTTGCACAGCTTGTCATACAGCTCAGTGGAGGGTGTGATGGTCTCGCTGCGAAAAGCTGAGAGTACGGCGAGGGTGCCCACCTCACTGAGCAGGCTGGCCAGCAGGGCGTGCTCCGCTGTCACCCGGCCAAGCAAACGCGCCAGCATGGCGCAGGTACTGGCCTTGATCACCAGACGCTCCCACGCTTCGATAAATAGTCGTTTATGTCCAAGGCTATGCAGGGTGAACAGGCTTTTGATGCTGTGCGCCATGGTAATCCGGTCGACTTCGGCCATGCCAAGACGGTTGATGACATCAAGCAGCGATTTAGGCGCCGTGGTATGGCGATACAGCGCGCTGGAGGCATGCTTCATCAGCAGAGCGCTGAGCGCAGGATCGCGACTGACTAAGCGCGACAGGGCACTAAGAGAAATATTAGGGTCGCCCAGGGCCCGGCGGATTTCCATGGTGATGGTCGGCAGGCTGGGCAATTGTTCTTCGCCCTGCATCAGTTGCGAGACTAAACGCCGGTAGATTGAGTAGTCGGATGTTTCGCTCGGCAATGCACACCTCCATGTTTATGCAGGCAGTCTAGAACGGCACTGCACGGCTATACTAGTGCTATAGATTATCGCGCACTTAGTGCATCTGCGCTTTAAACGCCTGTTTGTTGGAAGTTCCCTGCTCGGAGGATTTTGCAAAAACTCCAGAGTTTTTTGTAAGAAGCGCTTATGCCTCTGCCACTAAATTCCGTCCCCTATTTGCGTAGTGCGCAGGTTTGCGCGGGTTGCCTTGGTTCTATCCGCGAATGTGCGCTAGAACTAATACTAAACAGTTGCCGCATAAGTAAGTGTTCTGGCGTGGTTACTGACGAGTTGCTGCGTGTTTCGCTGCTGCTGGCCCCTTGGGCTTGGTTAGTGGTTTTAAGGCAGTGGTCGCATCAAGCGTCCGCTTAAAATTAGAGTCGCGGTCTGAGCCGCGCCAACACGAGAACAACAAGATGAACGAGCAGAACGTTTTTGTTGTAGGGGTGACCTTCGTGGTCTACCTGATAATGATGCTGTGGTTAGGCTTGGTGGCTTACAAACGCACTAGCAATTTGTCCGACTACATCCTAGGCGGTCGCTCCATTGGCCCAACTACCGCAGCGCTTTCGGCTGGCGCTTCCGATATGAGTGGTTGGTTGCTGCTCGGCCTTCCGGGCTATGCCCTGGCGGCCGGTTTCGAGGCCACCTGGATTGCTGCTGGCCTGTTGGCCGGTACCTGGCTGAACTGGCTGTTCGTCGCCCAGCGCCTGCGCGTTTACTCGCACACGGCCAATGACTCGGTGACCATGCCGTCCTACTTCGAGCATCGTTTCAACGACAAGTCTCGCGCCCTGCGTGTGGTCTCGGCGTTGATCATTCTGACCTTCTTCCTGTTCTACACCAGCTCGGGCTTGGTGGCATCCGGCAAGCTATTCGAGACCGTGTTCGGCTTCGACTACAAGATCGCCGTCGTCGTCGGTACCCTGGCTGTGGTCTCCTACACCTTGTTCGGTGGCTTCCTTGCGGTAGCCTGGACAGACGTTGTGCAGGGCCTGCTGATGGCTGCTGCCTTGGTTCTGGTGCCCGTGTTTGCCCTGAATGCCGTAGGTGGCTTCGATGCCGCGCATTTGGCCATTCAGGCCAAGAACCCGGAGTTGCTGACTTTCTTCAATGACGCCAAGGGTCAGCCTTTGGGCATCATCGCCATTCTCTCGTTGCTCGGTTGGGGCCTTGGCTACTTTGGTCAGCCGCACATCCTCGCGCGCTTCAAGGCGATTTCTGACGACAAAGACATTCCGACTGCCCGTCGCATTGCTGTCAGCTGGACTGCTCTTACCCTCGTGGCTGCCCTGTCCATCGGCTGGGTAGCCTTGGGTTACTTGGACACTGATCTGGCGGATGCCGAGACCGTGTTCATGGTGTTGGTCAACAGCCTGTTCCACCCGGTAGTGGCTGGTATCCTGATGGCCGCCGTGCTGGCGGCAATCATGTCCACCGCTGACTCGCAATTGTTGGTTAGCTCTTCGGCGCTGGCGGAAGACTTCTATAAAGCCATCCTGAAGAAAAATGCCGGTGATGCCGAGCTGGTATGGATTGGCCGCGGCGCTGTGGTTCTGATTGCGCTTATCGCTCTGGTGCTGGCCATGAACCCGGAAAATACCGTACTGGGTCTGGTTTCTTACGCCTGGGCCGGCTTCGGTGCCGCATTCGGACCGGCCATCCTGCTGTCGCTTTACTGGAAGCGCATGAACCGCAATGGTGCCCTGGCGGGTATCATTTTGGGCGGCGTGACGGTCGTGGTCTGGAAGCAACTGTCCGGCGGGATCTTCGATCTATACGAGATCATCCCGGGCTTTATCCTGGCGACCATTGCCATCATCGTCGTCAGTCTGATGACCGATGAGCCGGAGGCCGCATTGCAAGCTCAGTTCGATGAGGTTGAGCGTAAACTGAGCTGATGCATTGCTCACACCTGCAACCGATTGTTTGCAGGTGTGAAAGCCAAGCGAGGCGGCTGCTATTGCGCTTGGCGTTACTGATGATTAGACAGTGTTTGGCCGGCCCACACCTTTAGTTGTTGGGCCGGCTTTTTTATGCCTCGAAAAATGCAGCGGCTACAGCGTGTCAGCCCCAAGGCTGATTGAGTGTATGCACAGGGCGCCGAGCCGCACCTGGCTGTCATTCCGATACTCGCCGACTATCCTTGTGCTAATCCCCTGGCTTCCCTGCTGGATGGCGCTGCGCTTTGCGCAAGGAGGTGTGCAATGAAACCCGGCGCTTTTATAGGGTTGGGCGAGCCAGCCCCCTGGTTCACCTGCCGTACGCTGAATAAGGAACGCTTCGTCTTCGATACGGTAGCCGGGCGTTATATCGTGCTGTGTTTCTTCGGTTCTGCGGCCGAGCCGGGTAGCGCTCGACTACTCAGGCGGTTTGCTAAGTTGCGCCCGCGTTTTGATGATCAGAACCTGTCCTTCTTCGGGGTCTCGATCGACCCAGCGGATGAACGTAATCAGCGGGTGGCCAGTTCACTGCCCGGCGTTCGCTATTTTTTGGATTTCGAACGCAAGGTCAGTGCCTTATATGGGGCTCTGCAGGAATCTGGGGATTATCAGCGCGTGACTTATGTGCTCGACCCTTTGCTGCGGGTGGCGGCCGTCTTGCCGTTTCAGGGCGAGGAAGAGGCTCACATGACCGCTCTGTTAGCAGTGTTGCAGCGTTTGCCGCCGATCGCTCCTGCGTACCCGGCCAGCGGTGAGGCTCCGGTGTTGGTTCTACCGCGGGTGTTTGAGCCGGCGCTGTGTCAGGCCTTGATTGACTACTACGGCACCCGGGGCGGCACGGCTTCGGGCTTTATGCAGGAGATCGATGGTAAGACTGTGCAGGTGTTTGGCCGTGACCATAAGGTTAGGCGCGACTGCACACTAGAGGAGCCGTTGTTGCGAGCGGCATGTCAGCGTCGTATCCAGGAGCGGGTGGTGCCGCTGTTGCAGCGGGCGTTTCAGTTCAAGGCAAGCTGCATGGAGCGTTACCTGATCGGCTGTTATGACGCCCAAGAGGGAGGTCACTTTCGCGCGCACCGCGACAACACCACCAAAGGTACGGCACACCGGGGGTTTGCAGTGTCACTGTTTCTCAACAGTGGTGAGTACGAGGGCGGCTGTCTGCGCTTTCCTGAGTTTGGTTCAGGCCTGTACGCGGCGCCTACGGGAGGCGTAGTGGTGTTTTCCTGTGGCTTGCTGCATGAGGCGACGCCGGTTACCGCCGGGCGGCGCTATATGTTTCTACCCTTTCTCTATGATGAAGCAGGTCGCCGTATCAGGGAGGAAAATCAGGCGTTTATAGAGAACGCGGCCCCACCAGCCGTAACAGACTGAGTAGGGCGGCAGCTATCATCCGCATCAGCTCGCGCATTTGCGCGGCTGGTTCTTTCGCTTATCGCGCTGCGCGGCTAAGGTGGCGCACTTTCACGCATTCCCGTACAGGTTCCGCATGGCCAACACTGCAAAAGATCCGCTGCATGGCGTCACCCTTGAAACCGTCCTCAGCGCTTTGGTGGCTCAGTATGGCTGGGACGGTCTGGCGCAACGCATCGACATTCGTTGTTTCAAGAGCGACCCGAGCATCAAATCCAGCCTGACTTTTTTGCGCAAGACACCTTGGGCACGCGAGAAGGTTGAGGCGCTGTATATCCGCGCGCAGGCACGTAAATAGGCGCTGAGGGCTAACTCGGCAACCTGGCACCCTTGTTGCAATACCTCTGCAAACGCCGCAAAGCGTCAAAAAACTGCGGCCAGTGGAGGTAGAGATGAGCCAGGGTGTTGAATTCAATCGTTTGATGCTGGAAATGCGTTCCATGCAGGCCGACGCCATGGTGCGTCAGAAGCCTGTCGCCAGCACACCTGAGCCTGGCGCGCCGAGCTTTTCCGAGATGCTCGGGCAGGCGGTGGGCAAGGTCAACGAAACCCAGCAGGCCTCCAATAAACTGGCCACTGCCTTTGAAATGGGTACCAGTGGTGTTGATTTGACCGACGTGATGATCGCCTCGCAAAAGGCCAGCGTTTCCTTCCAAGCCATGACCCAGGTGCGCAACAAGCTGGTTCAGGCTTATCAAGACATTATGCAGATGCCGGTTTAAGGGTAGGGCTGAATCATGGCTGAAGCTGTCGCCGCAAACGTACCTGCCACCACCGGTGGTGGTGAGCCGAAAAAACCATTGTTCGGCCTGACCTTTCTGGAGAACCTCTCCGATATGTCGATGTTGCGGCAGATCGGTCTGTTGGTTGGCCTCGCCGCCAGCGTGGCTATCGGTTTTGCCGTGGTGTTGTGGTCGCAACAGCCTGATTACCGTCCGCTGTATGGCAGCCTTGATGGTATGGACGCCTCGCAGGTGATGGAGACCTTAGCCGCTGCCGATATCAAATACACCGTGGAACCCAACTCCGGTGCATTGCTGGTCAAGGCTGATGACCTGGCGCGGGCGCGCATGCGCTTGGCTGCGGCTGGAGTGTCGCCGAAAGACAACAGCGTCGGCTTTGAGATTCTTGACCAGGAGCAAGGCCTGGGCACTAGCCAGTTTATGGAAGCCACCCGCTATCGTCGCGGCCTGGAAGGCGAGTTGGCGCGCACCGTCTCCAGCCTGAACAACGTCAAAGCCGCTCGCGTGCACCTGGCGATCCCGAAAAGCTCGGTGTTCGTGCGCGATGAGCGCAAGCCCAGCGCTTCGGTGCTGGTCGAGTTGTACTCCGGGCGTGGCCTTGAGCCGAGCCAGGTGATGGCCATTGTTAATCTGGTTGCCAGCAGCGTGCCGGAAATGGACAAGGCCCAGGTCACCGTGGTCGACCAGAAGGGCAACCTGCTCTCGGATATTCAGGAAATGTCTGAGCTGACCATGGCCGGCAAGCAGTTCGATTACAGCCGTCGCATGGAAAGCCTGTTCACCCAGCGCGTGCACAATATTTTGCAGCCGGTACTGGGCTCCGGTCGCTACAAGGCCGAAGTGTCGGCGGACGTGGATTTCAGTGCGGTAGAATCCACCTCGGAAATGTTCAACCCGGACCAGCCGGCGCTGCGCAGTGAACAGCAAGTCAACGAGCAGCGCACCAGCAGCCTGCCGCCGCAAGGCGTGCCCGGTGCCCTGAGTAATCAGCCGCCAGGTGCCGCTGCAGCGCCGCAGCAGGCGGGTGCGGGTGCTGCGGCTGCGCCGGCGGCGATTGCCCCGGGGCAGCCACTGCTCGACGCCAACGGCGCGCAGATTATCGATCCAGCAACCGGCCTGGCCATGCTTGCGCCTTACCCGGCGGACAAGCGTGAGCAGTCCACGCGTAACTTTGAACTGGACCGCTCGATCAGCTACACCAAGCAACAGCAGGGGCGTC
>JAWWDH010000209.1:0-6252 GCA_033720015.1 Pseudomonas sp. | reverse complement strand
GGATCAACGGTGCCTTCCTCACTGGCGACCTGTTCAACCTGTTTGTGTTCTTTGAAATCCTGCTGATCGCCTCCTATTCGCTGCTGCTGCACGGCGGCGGGGTAGAGCGGGTACGCGCGGGGTTGCATTACGTGGTGCTGAACCTGGTCGGTTCGGCGTTCTTCCTGCTCGCCGTAGGCGTGCTGTACGGCATCACCGGCACCCTGAACATGGCGGACATGGCCATTCGCGTGGCCGCTGCCGGGCCTGACGATGCAGCGCTACTGGGCGCCGCCGGCCTGCTGTTACTGGTGGTGTTCGGGCTCAAGGCAGCGTTCCTGCCGTTGTATTTCTGGTTGCCCAAGGCCTATGCCTCAGCCACTGCGCCGGTCGCTGCACTGTTCGCGGTGATGACCAAGGTCGGCCTGTATTCGATCATCCGCGTATACACACTGATCTTCGGCGATGAGGCCGGCACCCTGGCCAATATGGCCAACGACTGGCTGTGGCCAATTGCCCTGCTGACCCTGGCGCTCGGCGTGATCGGCGCGCTGGCGGCGGTTAGCCTGAACGGCTTGCTGGCGTACCTGGTGGTCGTGTCGGTAGGCACCTTGCTCGCCGGTGTGGCCATCGGTACCGAGCAGGCATTGGCGGCCGCCCTGTTTTACCTGGTTCACAGCACCTGGGTCGCCGGCGGGTTGTTCCTCTTGGCCGACCTGATTGCCCGACAGCGTGGGGTCAAACATACGCTGCTGATTCAGGGGGCGGCGCTGCAGAATCCGCATGTGCTCGGTGGCTTGTTCTTTTTCGGGGCGATTGCGGTGGCCGGTTTGCCGCCGCTTTCCGGGTTTTTCGGCAAGCTGCTGTTGCTGCGCTCACTGGAACCTGGCCTGGAAGCTTTGCTGTTGTGGCCTGTGGTGCTGGTTGGCAGTCTGCTCACCGTTATTGCTCTGAGCCGGGCTGGCAGCACCTTGTTCTGGCGCGTGGGGCAGAGTCAGCTGGACAGCGCCGAGCTGGATTACGGCCGGCTGCTGGCCTGTATGGGGCTGTTGTCACTCAGCCTACTGCTGGTGTTCTGCGCGGCACCGTTGTTGAGTTATGTCGAGGCCACGGCCGCTCAGCTGCATGACCTGGCGCTGTACCGACAGATCATCGAGTCAGGAGCCGTACGATGAAAGCACGCCGCTGGTTACCCCATCCGCTGCTGAGCGTATGCCTGCTGCTGGTATGGTTGCTGCTGATGAACGACCTGAGCCTGGTCCACTCTTTGCTCGGTGCGTTGCTTGGTTGGGCCATCCCATTGCTGACTCAAGTGTTCTGGATCAACCCGCCGAAAGTCGACAAACCGTTCAAGCTTTGCCTGTTTCTGGTGCGCATTCTCGGCGATATCGTCATGGCCAACTTGCAGGTGGCCAAGCTGATCCTCGGCCCGACCGCCAAGCTGCGCCCGGCGTTCGTGGAAATTCCCCTGCTGCTGGAGGATGAGCTGGCCCTGACCATGCTCACCAGCATCATTTCCCTGACACCGGGCACGGTTTCCGCCGACCTCAGCGATGACCACAAGACCCTGCTGGTGCACGGCCTCGATGTGCCGGACGCCGAGGCGCTGGTGGCGGAAATCAAGCAGCGCTATGAAGCACCCTTGCTGGAGGTATTCACATGCTCGACTACGTGATTCCGCTGTGCCTGATGATTATCGGCGCGGCACTCGTGCTGACCATGGCGCGGCTGATCATTGGCCCCGATCTGCCCGACCGCATCCTGGCTCTGGACACCCTGTTTATCAACGCGATCGCCATACTCGTGCTGTTTGGTGTGTGGCTGGGGTCGGATCTGTATTTTGAAGCGGCGCTGCTGATTGCGGTGATGGGCTTTATTGGCACAGTAGCCGTGGCCAAGTACCTGCTACGCGGCGACATCATCGAGTAGAGCGTTCTACGGAGACTGCGGTATGAATACCTGGATCGAAGCGCTGGTGGCGCTGTTTCTGCTGCTTGGCAGCCTGTTTGCGCTGGTCGGCGCGATTGGTCTGTACCGGCTGCCGGATTTCTTTATGCGTCTGCACGGCCCAACCAAGGCCAGCACCCTGGGCGTGGGCGGCATGGTGATCGCCTCGCTGATCTACTTCAGCTTTAACGGCGAGGGCATCAGCCTGCATGAGCTGCTTATCGCCCTGTTTCTGTTTATCACCGCGCCCGTGAGTGCCCACATGCTGGCCAAGGCCGCCATGCAACAGAAACTCTATATCAACGAAAAAACCCGCGGTAAACCCTGGGAGCAATAGGCCAGCCCACACAGTTCGCAGCGTTGACTGTATCTGTCGGCGGCGCACCGTCCTCTCTACACTGCTGCCTTTGATTGGAGGTGTGTATGCGTGAGCAGGGGACAGGCCTGGCAGTGGTTTGCTTGGTGATCGCCATGGCGCTGTGGGGCAGTTCGTTTATTGCGCTGAAACTGGCCTTTGCCGAGTTGCCAGCGCTGTGGGTGATCTTCGGCCGGATGGCCCTGGGCAGTCTGGTGTTTCTGCTGGCATGGCGCTGGCGCGGAAAGATGCAGTATCGCGCGGGCGACTGGAAGTACCTGCTCGGCCTGGCCGCCTGCGAACCCTGCCTGTATTTCCTCTTCGAAGCCCTCGCCTTGGAGCGCACCAGCGCCGCCCAAGCGGGTATGGTCATGGCCTTGCTGCCGCTGCTGGTGGCGGTGGGGGCGTTTGTCTTCCTACGTGAGCGGATCAGCCGCACCACCCTGCTTGGGCTTGTCATCGCGCTGGTTGGCGCCGTCTGGCTGAGCCTGGCCGGCAGCGCCGATGAGCATGCCAGCAATCCCATTCTCGGCAACTTCTTCGAGCTGCTCGCCATAGTCTGCGCCAGCGGTTACACCTTGCTCCTCAAGCATCTGTCGGCGCGTTATTCGCCCTTTTTGCTGACGGCCATGGTGGCCTTTGTCGGCACCATTTTCTTCCTGCCGATGGCTTGGCTCAGTGCGCCAGTACCGGTCACTGTCAGCCCGATGGGCTTGGGCGCGGTGGTGTATCTGGGCGTATTGGTCACAGTGGGGGCTTATGGCTTGTACAACTTCGGTGTCAGTCGGTTGCCCGCCAGCCAAGCATCGGGGTTCACCAACCTGATCCCGGTGTTCACCTTGCTGTTCGCCATATTGATCTTGGGCGAAAGCTTGAATGACATGCAGATTTTGGCCGCCGTCCTGGTATTTGCCGGGGTGCTGTTGAGCCAGTGGCGCATGCCCCGCGTGGTGCCAGCCGGCGTGGTGGATTAAGGGGCACGGCATGAGTGAGTCACGCACCTGGGCGCGCGAAGCCATCCGGATTATCGAGGCGGATTTTCAGCGCAGCGCCGACACCCATCTGATCCCCCTGGCGCTGCCCGGGTTACCGGGCGTTGAGTTGTATTTCAAGGATGAGTCCAGCCATCCCACCGGTAGTCTCAAGCACCGATTAGCGCGCTCGCTGTTTCTCTATGCGTTGTGCAACGGCTGGCTTAAGCCGGGCGCGCCGGTTATTGAGGCATCCAGCGGCTCCACGGCCATCTCCGAGGCGTATTTCGCCCGTTTGCTGGGGCTGCCGTTTATCGCGGTAATGCCGGCCAGCACCTCGAAGGAGAAGATCGCGCAGATCGCTTTTTATGGCGGGCAGAGCCATTTGGTCAATGACCCGACGCAGATCTACGCCGAGTCCGAACGCTTGGCCCGTGAGCGCGGCGGGCACTTTATGGATCAGTTCACCTACGCCGAGCGCGCCACCGACTGGCGCGCCAATAACAATATCGCCGAGTCGATCTTCCAGCAGATGGGCAGCGAACCCTTCCCTGAGCCGCGCTGGCTGGTCTCCAGCGCCGGCACCGGCGGCACCCTGGCGACGTTGGGGCGCTATGTGCGCTACCGCCGTCACAACCCCCGTGTGCTGTGCGCCGACGCCGAGCGCTCGGTGTTCTTTGATTACTACCGCAGTGGCGATGCTAGCCTGACTCTGAACCATGGCTCACGCATCGAGGGCATCGGTCGGCCGCGGGTCGAGGCGTCGTTTTTGCCGTCGGTGATCGACGCCATGTGCAAGGTGCCGGATGCACTGTCGCTGGCCGCCATGCATTACCTTGCGCAGCGACTAGGGCGCAGGGTGGGTGGCTCCAGCGGCACCAACCTGATTGGTGCACTGCTGGTGGCGCAGCGCATGGTGGCGGCCGGCGAGTCCGGCTCGGTGGTGGCGATTCTCTGCGATGGCGGCGAGCGCTACGCAGGCACCTATTACGACCCCGCCTGGCTGGCTGCGCAGGGCTTTGAGTTACGCTCACTGCTAGAACGTGTTGCTGCCTGCGTAGAGCAAGGCGCAGTCTTAGGCGTCGAGATCCCCAGTCAGGGGCTCGACAGCTAAAGTGCGGTGAACAAGAGGATGAGGCGATGCTTCAGTACAAGCGAGTGTACGAGCCTGTTGCGAGCGCTGATGGTCTGCGCGTGCTGGTTGATCGCTTATGGCCGCGCGGGCTAAGCAAGCAGGCGTTACAGCTGGACGCGTGGTTGCCGGATGTCGCGCCCTCCACCGAGTTGCGCCGTGAATACCAGCATCAAGCCAGCGCCTTCGCCGCGTTCGCTAAAAAGTACCGTGAGGAATTGGCCGCGCATCCCGAACATTGGCAAGGGCTGCTCGGCATGGCCGAGCAGGGCACGCTGACCCTGCTGTTCGCCGCGCGTGATCCGCAACTGAGCAATGCGCGGGTGTTGGCCGAGTTTCTGGAAGATGAGCTGGACCGACGTGATCAGCCCAACTCACCCACCTGCTATGCCGAGCGCGATTAAGGATTAACCCTGGCCGTGCTGCGTCTTAAGCGTCGGCAATACCGAGCATATCTTTGATCAGTGCCTCTGCCACACGAATACCATCCACCCCCGCCGAAAGAATACCGCCGGCATAACCTGCGCCTTCGCCTGCCGGGTACAGCCCGCGTACGTTCAGGCTCTGCATGTCCGCGCCACGAGTAATGCGCAGCGGCGAGGAGGTGCGGGTTTCGATCCCGGTGAGTACCGCGTCCGCAAGGTCGAAGCCCTTGATCTGCTTGCCGAAGGCCGGCAGCGCTTCACGGATCGCCTCGATGGCAAAATCCGGCAGCGCCAGGGCCAGGTCGCCGAGTTTGATCCCCGGCTTGTAGGACGGCTCGACACTGCCCAATTCGGTGGACGGTTTGCCGGCGATAAAGTCGCCAACCAACTGTCCCGGCGCTTCGTAGTTGCTGCCGCCGAGTAGATAGGCCTGGGATTCCAGGCGCTCTTGCAACTCAATCCCGGCCAGCGGGCCGCCTGGGTAGTCCTGCTCCGGGGTGATGCCGACCACGATGCCGGCGTTGGCATTGCGCTCGTTGCGCGAGTACTGGCTCATGCCGTTGGTCACCACGCGGTTCGGCTCCGAGGTCGCCGCCACCACGGTGCCGCCCGGGCACATGCAGAAGCTGTAAACCGAGCGGCCGTTTTTGGCGTGGTGCACCAGTTTGTAATCCGCAGCGCCGAGCTTGGGGTGGCCGGCGTATTTGCCCAGGCGCGCGCGGTCGATCAGCCCCTGCGGGTGCTCGATGCGGAAGCCCACCGAGAACGGCTTGGCCTCCATATACACGCCGTGCTGGTGCAGCATGCGGAAGGTGTCGCGCGCGCTGTGGCCCAGCGCCAGGATCACCTGACGGCTGCGAATCTGCTCGCCGCTGTCGAGTACCACGCCGCAGAGCTGGCCGTCTTCGATCAGCACATCACTGACGCGCTGCTGAAAGCGCACTTCACCGCCCAGCGCCTTGATTTCCTCGCGCATGGTTGCGACCACGCCAGTCAGGCGGAAGGTGCCGATATGCGGCTTGCTGACGTAGAGAATCTCATCTGGCGCGCCGGCTTTGACGAACTCTTGCAGCACCTTGCGCCCGTAATGCTTGGGGTCTTTGATCTGGCTGTAGAGCTTGCCGTCGGAGAAGGTCCCCGCGCCGCCTTCGCCGAACTGCACGTTGGACTCAGGCTTGAGCACATTCTTGCGCCACAGGCCCCAGGTGTCCTTGGTGCGCTGACGCACTTCGGTGCCGCGCTCCAACACAATCGGCTTGAGCCCGGCCTGAGCGAGAACCAGTGCGGCAAAAATACCGCATGGGCCAAAGCCAACCACCAACGGGCGTTCAGCGAGGTTTTCCGTTGCCATGCCGACGGGCTTGTAGGCGGTGTCCGGGGTCACGCTGATATGCCGGTCATCGGCAAACTTGCTCAGCAACGCCGCTTCATTCTGCAGGTTGC
>JAWWDH010000208.1:0-6270 GCA_033720015.1 Pseudomonas sp. | reverse complement strand
ACGCCACGTTACGCCTGAGCACCGATGTGCCGGCCAAGCGCGCTTTTCTCAAGCAGTTGCGTGACAAATACCGCAATCAGAATGGCCTGTCCCGCGCCTGGGGGATTGAATTGCAAGCGTGGGAGTTGATGGAAGATCCTGGTTTTCAGGCGCCGTTGCCCAGCGCTGAGCACCCGGCCATCGAGCAGGATCTGCAGGCGTTCCTGCGCCTGTATGCGGAAACCTACTTTAAGACCATTGCCGACTCACTCGACTGGCATGCGCCCAACCACCTGCTGCTGGGCGGGCGCTTCGCCAGCAGCATCCCCGAGGCGGTGAAGGCCTGTGCGCGCTTCTGCGATGTGCTGAGCTTTAACTTCTACACCCGTGAGCCGCAGCAGGGTTATGACTTCGCCGCGCTGCGCGAGTTAGACAAACCGCTGATGATCACCGAATTTCACTTCGGCTCGCGTGATCGCGGGCCGTTCTGGGGTGGGGTTGCCGAGGTTTACAAAGAACAGGAGCGCGGCCCGGCTTATGCGCACTTCCTGAGCAAAGCCCTGGAGGAGCCGCAGGTTGTCGGCGTGCACTGGTTCCAATACCTCGATCAGCCGGTGACCGGGCGCTTGCTGGATGGCGAGAACGGCCATCTGGGCCTGGTGGCGATCACTGATCGGCCTTGGTCAGGCTTCGTCCAAAACGTGCGCAAAGCCAACTTAACTGTGCCGAAGGCCCTGCTCAAGCCAGTGCCTTAGCCGGTCACGGCATCCCGTGGAAAGGCTATTCGCGGGGTCGATAGTGCTGTTGCCAGCCTGGAGCAGGATTCACCGTAGGCGGTAGAACTGAAACAATCCGCCGAACAATTGGCCGAACACTGATAAAGGAGCAGAACGGTGCAGATACAGGGCTATTTCGACCTCAAATTCGAGGCGCTGAGAGACGCTTTTGCGGCGTTGTTCGATGACCCGCAAGAGCGCGTGATGGCGCTCTGCGTGCAGATCGGCGGCGAAACCGTGGTGGACCTGTGGGCCGGAGTGGCCGACAAAGATGGTCAGCAGGCCTGGCACAGCGACACCATCCTCAATCTGTTTTCCTGCACCAAGACCTTTGCCGCAGTCACTGCCTTGCAGTTGGTCGGCGAGGGCAAGCTGGAGTTGGATGCCCCGGTCGCACGCTACTGGCCTGAGTTCGCAGCGGCCGGTAAAGGCAAAATCACCCTGCGCCATTTGCTTAGCCATCAAGCAGGGCTGCCGGCTTTGCGTCAGATGCTGCCAGCCGAAGCCCTGTATGACTGGCAGACCATGACCACCGCGCTTGCCGCCGAGCAGCCTTGGTGGGCCTTGGGTGAAGGCCATGGTTATGCGCCGATCACCTACGGCTGGCTGGTGGGTGAAGTGTTGCGCCGGGTCGAGGGACGTGGGCCGGGCGAGTCCATCGTCGCGCGTACGGCCAAGCCTTTGGGCCTCGATTTTCATGTTGGCCTGGCGGATGAGGAATTCGACCGCGTGGCGACTATCTCTCGCGGTAAGGGCAACCTGGGTGATGCGGCAGCTCAGCGTCTGCTCAAAACCATGATGAGCGAGCCTGCGGCCATGAGTACGCGCGCCTTTACCAATCCACCGTCGATCATGACCAGCACCAACAAGCCCGAATGGCGGCGCATGCAGCAGCCGGCCGCCAACGGCCATGGTAATGCGCGCAGCCTGGCTGGTTTCTATAGCGGCCTGCTGGATGGCAGCTTGCTGGAGAGCGAGTTGCTGGCTGAACTCACCCGCGAACATGCGGTAGGTGAAGACAAGACGTTACTGACCCGTACTCGTTTCGGTCTGGGTTGCATGCTTGATCAGCCAGAGGTTGGCAACGCCACCTACGGCATGGGGGCGCGCGCCTTTGGTCACCCTGGCGCTGGCGGTTCCATTGGCTTTGCCGACCCGGAGCGGGATGTGGCCTTTGGCTTTGTCACCAACAATCTAGGACCGTTCGTCTTGATGGACCCCCGTGCGCAGAAACTTGCGCGTCTATTGGCTGATTGTTTGTAGCCAGCTCAGCTAAACTGCTGCACAACCTGGCATGGCCTGCTATCTCCGTGGGCCGCTGACCTGCTTCTTTTGCTTATCACGATGTGGATTCCAGATGCTCGCTAACAAAACCCTCGCCATCGCCCTCTGTGTGCTGATCAGCGGTTGCAGCGCTTTCGAAAAATACACGAAGCCTGCGCCGAAAGTGGTCGCCATGCCGCCGCCGGCAGTGACCCAGGCCTGGTTGGATGACTATGAGCCAAAGGTGCGTGAAGCGATCAAGGGCACCCATTTCGAATTAGAGCGACAGGAAAACCTTTTGGTGGTCACCGCGCCGGTACAGGGTTCGTTCAACCCGGACCGTCCGCATATGATGCTGCCAGTTACCCTTGGACCTCTGAGTCGTATGGCCAAATTACTGGAAAACGATGAAAACATCGGTGTGCTGATTCTCGGTCATGCCGACAGCAGTGGCGAAGTGAATGCCAACCGCGAACTGAGCCAGCAGCGTGCTCGTGCGTTCACCTCGATTTTCCGTCTCAGTGGCCTCAAGCAGAATCGCTTAACGGTCAAGGGCATGGGTTCCGACATGCCGCGCGCTGCCAACGACAGCCAGCAAGGTCGTGCACTGAACCGCCGGGTAGAGATCATGCTGACCTCGAAAGCCACCCTCAACGCGCTGATCGCCAAATACAACCAGCCAGCGCCTGCTACTGCAGTTGCGGCAGTTAAACCGGCTTCAGACAAAAATGCCAAAGTGATTGCCAAGGCTGATAAGCCGGCTCCTCGCCCATAAGCCGAGAACCAGCGGCGTTGTCGCAGATCAAGCTAAATAGAACGCCAATGGTTAAGCTTGGCGCAATCTGTTCGAGAGGATTTGTCGATGACCCAAACCCTGGCTGACATGCGCCGTGATTACACCCGTGACGGCTTGAGCGAGGCGCAAGCGCCGCTTGAGCCGTTCGCGCTGTTTCAACAATGGTTCGCCGATGCGGTGAAAACCGAACAACTGCCGGTTGAACCCAATGCCATGACCCTGGCGACCGTTGATGGCGAAGGCCGTCCACATTGCCGAGTGCTGCTACTCAAGGGCCTGGATGCGCGCGGTTTTACCTTCTTCAGCAACTACGACAGCGCCAAGGGCCAGCAGCTGGCGGTTAATCCGTTTGCTGCCATGACCTTCTTCTGGCCCAGTCTTGAGCGTCAGGTGCGCATAGAAGGGCGGGTTGAACGGGTCACGGCGAAGGAGAGCGATGCCTATTTTCAGGTGCGTCCGCTGGGCAGTCGCATTGGTGCTTGGGCGTCCCCGCAGAGTCGAGTGATTGCCGGCCGTGGCGAGCTGGAAGACTTGCTGGCGCAGACCGAGCAGCGCTTTCTTGAACGTGCTCCGCATTGCCCGCCGCACTGGGGGGGCTATCGTTTGCTGCCGGAACGTATCGAGTTCTGGCAGGGGCGTTCCAGCCGTCTGCATGATCGCCTCAACTTCCGCCTAGAGGGTGCCGCCTGGCTGCGCGAGCGTCTGGCGCCCTGACCGCTGCTTTAATCACCTTGATACTGCGTCGCTGTCTGCTCGAGCCAAGCGGGCAGGGCGCTGCGCTTGATGCCGGCCGCTTGTGCTTCAGCCAGGCGCTCGAGCATGTAATTGCGCTTGGCCGGCGAGCTTCCGGCCAGTGACAGCGCCAAATCACGGTCCATCCAGCGTTTGATTCGCACATACAACCACCAGTGGAAGTACAGCCCGGCAACGCTGGTGATGACGACGATGAAATAATCCATAGATCCCCCAAACAGTGCCTTAGTCTAGGCTTACAGAGTGACTGCGTTGAAGGTGGTGCAATGTCGCGCCAGAGCCGCGCAAAACATGCCGAGTAAATTTTTGCCGTATATTGGCGGGTGACAGCTGAACGGCGCAGGCGTTTTAATGGAGCCTGCCTAACTGGAGACATAATCATGCGTAAACCCATTATTTTGGCTGCATCGTTTGCCGCGCTGGCCTTGTTGGGCGGTTGTGCCTCCAGCCTGACCGGTGACACCTACTCACGTGATGAAGCGCGCGCCGTGCAGACCGTGCGCATGGGTACTATTGAATCGCTGCGACCGGTGAAAATCGAAGGCACGAAAACTCCAATCGGCGCAGGTGCTGGCGCGGTAATTGGCGGCGTAGCCGGCAGTGGCGTTGGCGGTGGCCGCGGCAGTGTGGTGGCGGCAGTGATCGGTGCTGTGGCCGGTGGCCTGCTGGGTGCTGTGACCGAAGAAGGCCTGACGCGTACCCAAGGCGTGGAGATCACCGTGCGCGAAGATGACGGCAGCATGCGCGCCTATGTACAGGCGGTGGAGGAGAATCAAATCTTCCGCGTCGGTGAGCGCGTGCGCATCATGACGGTCAATGGCACCAGCCGCGTTACCCAGTAAGTGTTGCCGAGACCGGATCAGTGTTGACTGATCCGGTTTTTTATTGCCTTTTTTCTAGATAGACCAGACGTTTCCCGGTGATTGTCAGATATCCCAGGCAAGTTCGCGGTAAGTGGAGCGTTTTGTAATGATTCTATCCATGACGGCTGGCCGATAGTTATGGATAATCGCGCACGTTTTTCTGTTGCTCGGCTTTCGTCGCCGCGCGGCGTATTCCATGTGTGCGGGTTGTGGCTCGGGTAAAAGCCTGTGGTTTACCGCCAGTGAGTAAGTTAGAGAGTCGGCTGGGTGCGTGTACGTGCCTGGTTCGTATAAAGAGGTTTTATTTATGACGCTTGCGCTGATCATCGCCTTGCCATTTCTCGGCATGTTTCTGCCTCTACTGGCCGAACGTTTGGGCCGTTCAGCTTGCGCTGCGGCCGCCTCGTTGGCGCCGCTGACGGCGTTGGTGCTGTTGCTCTCGCAGCAATCTGCGGTGTTCTCTGGCGAGTTGCTCAGGGTCAAGTTGGAGTGGCTGCCGAGCCTGGGCCTGAATCTCAGCCTGCGCCTCGATGGCCTGGGCTTTCTGTTTGCCCTGCTGATTCTCGGCATCGGCCTGCTGGTGATTCTCTACGCCCGCTACTACCTGGCGAAAAAAGAGCCGATGGGGCGTTTCTTTGCCTTCCTGCTGTTGTTTATGGGCGCCATGCTCGGCGTGGTGCTCTCGGAAAACCTGCTGTTGATGCTGATGTTCTGGGAACTGACCAGCCTGTCGTCGTTCCTGCTGATTGGCTTCTGGGGCGAGCGCTCGGATGCACGCAAAGGCGCGCGCATGGCCCTGGCCGTGACCGGTGGTGGTGGTCTGGCGCTGTTTGCCGGGATTCTGCTCATCGGCCATATCGCCGGCAGCTTCGAGCTGTCCCAGGTACTGGCTGCCGGTTACGCGATTCGTGCGCATGAGCTGTACCCGCTGGCGCTGATTCTGGTGCTGTTGGGCGTATTCACCAAGTCGGCGCAGTTTCCGTTCCATTTCTGGCTGCCCCATGCGATGGCCGCGCCAACCCCGGTTTCCGCCTATCTGCACTCGGCAACCATGGTCAAGGCCGGGGTGTTTCTGCTGGCGCGTCTCTATCCGGCGTTGGCCGGCTCGGAGTGGTGGTTCTACCTGGTCAGCATCACCGGCCTGGTGACGCTGCTGGTGGGGGCCGGGATGGCGTTGTTCCAGCATGACCTCAAGGGTTTGCTGGCCTATTCGACCATCAGTCATCTGGGCCTGATTACCTTGCTGTTCGGCCTGGATACGCGCCTGGCCGCAGTGGCCGCAGTGTTCCACATCATCAACCACGCCACCTTTAAGGCCTCGTTGTTTATGGCGGCGGGGATCATTGACCATGAAACCGGCAGCCGCGACATGCGGCGAATTAACGGCATGTGGAAGTACATGCCGCACACGGCCGTGTTAGCCATGGTCGCAGCGTCGGCGATGGTGGGTGTGCCGTTGCTCAATGGCTTCTTGAGCAAGGACATGTTCTTCAGTGAAACGCTCAATCAGCATCTGTTGGGCAGCTTCAATTGGGTGATTCCGGCAGCCGCCACCCTGGCCGGGGTGTTCTCGGTGGCCTATTCGCTGCGCTTCATTCACGACGTATTCTTCAACGGCGAGCCGATCAACCTGCCGCATTACCCGCCGCATGAGCCACCGCGTTATATGAAGGTGCCGGTGGAGATTCTGGTGTTCCTCTGCCTCTTGGTGGGCATTGTTCCGGCGTACACCGTCGCGCCACTGCTCGCGGCGGCTGCCTCAGCCACCCTGGCGGGTGATGTGCCGACCTACAGCCTGTCAATTTGGCATGGGTTTAACCTGCCATTGCTGATGAGCTTT
>JAWWDH010000207.1:0-6277 GCA_033720015.1 Pseudomonas sp. | reverse complement strand
GTGCTGTTGGCGCAGGCGCTGGTTTCTGAGCCGGATCTGCTGCTGCTCGACGAGCCAACTAACCACCTGGATATCGGCGCGATTGCCTGGCTGGAAGAAGCGTTGACGGACTTCCAGGGCGCGGTGCTGTTTATCACCCACGACCGTTCCTTCTTGCAGAACCTGGCCACGCGCATCCTCGAGCTGGATCGTGGTGGGCTGATCGACTGGAACGGCGACTACGCCAGCTTCCTGGTGCACAAAGAGGCCACGCTGGCGGCCGAAGAAACTGCTAACGCGCTGTTCGATAAGAAGCTGGCCCAGGAAGAAGTGTGGATTCGTCAGGGCATTAAAGCCCGCCGCACCCGTAACGAAGGCCGTGTGCGTGCCTTGAAGGCCCTGCGTGTTGAGCGCAGCGAGCGCCGTGAACGCACGGGTAAAGCCAACATCATGCTGGAAACTGCGGAGAAATCCGGCAAGCAGGTGATGGTCCTGGAAAACGTCAGCTTTGCCCATCCGGGCGGCCCGTTCCTGATCAAAGACTTCTCCATGGTGCTGCAGCGCGGCGACCGTATTGGCCTGCTCGGGGCCAACGGTACCGGCAAAACCACCTTGCTCAAGTTGATGCTCGGCGGCTTGCAGCCCACCAGTGGTGAAGTGGCCGAGGGCACGCGTATCGATGTGGCCTATTTCGACCAGTTGCGTCACCAGCTCGACCTGGAAAAGACTGTGATCGACAACGTCGCCGAAGGCCGCGACTTCATCGAGATCGACGGGCAGAACCGCCATGTGTTGAGCTACCTGGGCGACTTCCTGTTTAGCCCACAGCGTGCGCGCACCCCGGTTAAAGCCTTGTCCGGTGGTGAGCGGGCACGTCTGTTGTTGGCCAAGCTATTCAGCAAGCCGGCTAACCTGCTGGTGCTGGACGAACCGACCAACGACCTCGACGTCGAAACCCTGGAATTGCTCGAGGAAGTGTTGCTGACCTTCCCTGGCACTGTGTTGATGGTCAGTCACGACCGGGCCTTCCTCGATAACGTGGTCACCAGCACCCTGGTCTTCGAAGGCGAGGGCAAGGTGCGTGAATACGTCGGTGGCTATCAGGATTGGCTGCGCCAGGGCGGTTCGCCGCGTTTGCTCGGTGTTGGCGAAAGCAAGACGGGTAAGCCGGAACTGGCTTCCGCGGTGGTGCCTGCGCCGGTTGCCGCGGAGCCTGTCGCTGCGGAAGTGAGCAAGAAAAAGCTCAGTTATAAATTACAGCGCGAGCTGGAAGCCATTCCTGGGCAGATCGATGCGCTGGAGGCGCAGGTTGCCAGCTTGCAGGAGCAGATCGGTTCGCCGAGCTTCTATCAGCAGCCAGCGGAAAAGACCGCTGAGGTGCTGGCGCAATTGCAGGCAGTGCAGCATCAACTGGAACAGTTGGTTGAGCGTTGGGCTGAGCTGGAAGGCTAATCTAGCGGGCTAATAAATAGTCCGCACGCTCAAGTAGGACTTTCAGGCTTCTGGCGGAGACAGTCATGGCCATCGAGTACAGCATTACTCTCGACGACGATCACCAGTTCAGCTACAAAATCGAGCTGGACCGGGTGTATGCGGCAGAGGCTGCGCAAAGCGCCCCGGCCTGGACGCGCCTTGAATATCAGCAGTGCAGTAATTGCCCGCTGAGCAAAGACAACTTCAGCCATTGCCCAGCAGCTGTTGACTTGCACCGGGTGGTTGAGGATTTTCAGGGGCTCCCGGCGTTCAAAAAGGCGACTGTGTGGGTGCGTACGCCGGAGCGTGAGTACAACAAGCAGGTTGGTCTGGAAGAGGGGTTGCGGGCATTGCTAGGGGTGATCATGGCGACCAGTGCCTGCCCAGTGCTGAGCAGGCTTAAGCCCATGGCGCAGCACCATCTGCCATTTGCCAATAGCCAGGAATTCACGCTGCGGGCGGTGTCGTTGTACCTCACTCAGCAGTACTTCAATCTGCGTGAAGGGCATGTAGCTGATTGGGAACTAAAGGGCTTGGTGCGGATGTTCCAGCAGTTGCAGCTGGTTAATCAGGCGTTCTGGCAGCGCATTCATGCGACCTGTGAAGGCGACTCCAACCTCAAGGCATTCCTGACCTTCTTCTCCATGGCTTCGAGCATGACCTACTCGCTGGAGACCCAGCTGAAAAAAATCCGCCCATTGGTCATGGGCTCAGGCGATAACAGCGAATAACGCCAGTGCAGCAGTGCTGGCGTTATTCGCTTGCGCGGGTTATTCGGCTTTCTTCAGTCGCACTGCCAATACATCACACGGCGCGCCGTGAAGTACGTCGTTAGCGGTCGAGCCGAGTAGCAGGGCAAGACCGTGGCGGCCGTGGCTGCCGACGATGATCAGATCGCACTGTTGTTCTTCGGCGAGGCGATGAATTTCCTGGCGCGGCTGGCCATAAGCCAGGTGACGCTGCTCGGCGCCTAGGTCGGGGTACTTGTCGGCAAATTTGTCCAGGCGCTCGCGGGCTTGATCGAACTGCTGTTGTTGCAGCATCGACAAATCCATCGGTACGTCACCGCCAAAGGCCATGGCCATGGGCTCGACGATATGCACCACGGATAACTTGGCACCGCTGCTGGCGGCTAGTTTCTGTGCGCGGTGCATGACCGGGTCGCATTCCTCGGTAAGGTCGACAGCGACCAGAATGTGCAGATAGGGCATGGGTGGCTCCTTACAAGGGGGTCGATGGCTTTAGTATGGCCTTCTTGAGTGCATATAACAGGCTTTTGCCTGCGAGATAACGATATGAGTCCTTGGTTTGTGGTTTTGCTCCTGGCTGTAATGTTAAGCCCGTTGGCCTGGCTGGCCCCGTCACGACGTCAGCGCGGGCAGATGGATGTGCGCCTGCAGGCTCGGCGTATGGGTGTGGCCATGCAGCTGTCGCCGCAGGCATGGCCGCATTGGTTGCTGCGGCAGCCGCCAGAGTCGTGTCCGCAATATCATCACGCGCGCCGTCGAGGTCGGGTCGATAGTTGGTGCTATTGGCAGTTGGAGCCGGGGCAGTGGGTCAATAAGTGGCGCGAGCCCTGCGCCGATCAGGCGTTGTTGGGCCAATTGCAGGTATTGCCGGTTGATGTGTTCAAGGTCGAGGCGACTGACCAGATGCTGTCGATATGCTGGGGCGAGCGCGGGGCGAGCGCGGCACTGGAAAAAATAGTCAGCTTTCTTAAGGCCAACGCCTGAATAAAGCCTGGCCCAATGCAAGCGCTTGGCTGGGCCACGACCATGTCGCCCGATGCCGAGAATGTAGAGGGCGGTGCGCACGCTTAGAGGCTGGTCGCCGCGTACTGAGTGGCAATCTGTTCGATGCCTTCAATGATGGTGTTGGAATACTTGTTAACCAAAAATGGCACGCTGTTTTCGTTGTAGTTAATCAACGATTTTTCGATATAGCGCCATTTGGTGACTACCTCGCCCCAGGACTGCTTGAGTTGCGGGGTGTTGTTCGGGTCATTCTCCAGCGTCGTCAACGTGCTGGCGAACTCGCTGACCATGTCCTCAATCGGTCGTGCATCGCCGCCGCCCATAAAGGTGGCGCCCACCGAGGCGCTGCGTGAGGCGTAATCCACTGCGATACCTTGCATTAGTAGGCTTTGCTCGCGGCTGCGCTGGGTCAGTGTGGGTACGCTGTAGGTGCCTTCCTGCTGGATCTTGCTGTACAGCTCCTGGCTCAGATTCATTAATTGCTGGTTGCGCGCAGCCAAATCTGCCACCGGTTGCAGGTCGGTATAGCCCTGTGTTTTCAGCGCGCTGGTTAGGTTGTTGAGATCGGTTTGATAACCTTGCCAGTGTTGAGCCAGTTGCGAACGCAGGGCTTTCGCGCCCTCGCCAGGCATCTCTGTTAGCGCGCTTAGATGGGTGTTCACCTCGCTCTGCGACTCATTAATCATCCGCGCGTAGCGTTGATCACCTTCCATGCCGTTAAACATATAAAAATCACCGAGCGTTTTTTGCGCGGCAAGGCGCAGTTGGTGCAGTTTAAGCAGGCTGGTGGCGGTATCTGCGGCTAGAGCGGCGGCGCTGAAGAGGGGGAGGGTAGTCGCGAGCAGGGTGCTCAAGGCAATAGCAAGCATGCGGCTCGACATGGTGAAACTCCGTGCGCCCTGGGTCGGGCTGTAATTGTTTTTGTTTTTAATTACGGCCTGTAAACGGCTGTATTGAGACGACTGTACCTGTAGCTAAATTATTTTGCTAGGCATGCGCGGCGTCACGCGGGTGTAGGTAAGCTGTTGTTAATTCGCTACATATCGTGGTGGATGGCTGCTTGATCGCGACAGATTTTATGACGCGTGACAGCCGGGAAAAGCGTAAATTTTTGTATGTGCAAAGCGCTGTGACAGGCTAATTGACAAGTCATGGCTTTTCCTTGAAGGTGTGCACACCCAAATCAAACGGGCGTATGAATTGAGCGTTTGCCTACTTAATGCAGCGCCTTTACAGCCCGAATATCGCGTCGGTGGGTGTGCCAGGCTGATTGGGGTTACTCTTTAGCGGTTGTGCCGTGGAGTAACTTGCTGGTTGGCTCCGATGTGTACTGTTCAGCTTCCATACCGTGGAGATCAGTTGATGATTTACGAAGGTAAAGCCATCACGGTTAAGGCTCTTGAGAGCGGCATCGTCGAATTGAAGTTCGACCTCAAGGGTGAATCCGTCAACAAATTCAACCGTCTTACCCTCAATGAGCTGCGTCAATCCGTTGATGCGATTAAGGCTGATGGTTCGATCAAGGGCGTGATTGTCACCAGTGGCAAAGACGTGTTTATCGTCGGCGCCGACATCACCGAGTTCGTCGACAACTTCAAGTTGCCTGACGCAGAGCTGGTGGCTGGCAACCTCGAAGCCAACAAGATCTTCAGTGATTTTGAAGACCTCAATGTTCCGACTGTTGTCGCGATCAATGGCATCGCTCTGGGCGGTGGTTTTGAGATGTGCCTGGCAGCGGATTACCGCGTCATGGCCGAAAGCGCCAAAGTGGGCCTGCCAGAAGTCAAGCTGGGCATCTACCCAGGCTTCGGCGGTACTGTGCGTCTGCCACGTGTTATCGGTACCGATAACGCGGTTGAGTGGATTGCCAGCGGCAAAGAAAATAAAGCTGCTGACGCCCTGAAGATGGGCGCAGTTGACGCTGTGGTTGCCGCTGACAAGCTGCAAGCCGCTGCACTGGACCTGATTCAGCGCGCTATTTCTGGCGAGTTGGATTACAAGGCCAAGCGTCAGCCGAAGCTGGAAAAGCTCAAGCTCAACGCGATTGAGCAAATGATGTGCTTTGAAACCGCCAAAGGTTTCGTTGCAGGTCAGGCTGGCCCGAACTACCCGGCGCCAGTTGAAGCGATCAAAACCATCCAGAAAGCGGCCAACATGGGGCGCGACAAGGCTCTGGAAGTGGAAGCTGCCGGCTTCGTTAAACTGGCTAAAACGTCGGTTGCGGCAAGCCTGATTGGTCTGTTCCTGAATGACCAAGACCTGAAGAAAAAAGCCAAGCAGTACGACGCAATCGCCAAAGACGTGAAACTGGCTGCCGTACTCGGTGCGGGCATCATGGGTGGCGGTATCGCCTACCAGTCTGCGTCCAAAGGCACCCCGATTTTGATGAAGGATATCCGTGAAGAGGGTATCCAGATGGGTCTGGCCGAGGCATCCAAGCTGCTTGGCGGTCGCGTTGCCAAGGGGCGTATGACTCCGGCGAAGATGGCTGAAGCCCTCACCGCCATTCGTCCGACCATGTCCTACGGTGATTTCGGCGCTGTCGACATCGTTGTCGAAGCGGTTGTCGAGAATCCGAAGGTCAAGCAGATCGTGCTGGCTGAAGTGGAAGGTGTGGTGCACGAGGATGCAATCCTGGCGTCGAACACGTCGACCATCTCCATCAACTTGCTGGCTAAAGCTCTCAAGCGTCCGGAAAACTTCGTCGGCATGCACTTCTTCAACCCTGTGCACATGATGCCGTTGGTTGAAGTGATTCGCGGCGAGAAGTCCAGCGATGTGGCTGTTGCGACCACTGTTGCTTACGCCAAGAAGATGGGTAAGACCCCAGTAGTGGTTAACGACTGCCCAGGCTTCCTGGTCAACCGCGTACTGTTCCCGTACTTCGGCGGTTTCGCCAAACTGGTCAGCGCTGGCGTCGACTTTGTGCGTATCGACAAAGTGATGGAGAAATTCGGCTGGCCAATGGGCCCGGCGTACCTGATGGACGTGGTCGGCATCGACACCGGCCACCACGGTCGCGACGTAATGGCTGAAGGCTTCCCTGATCGTATGAAAGACGATCGTCGTTC
>JAWWDH010000206.1:0-6290 GCA_033720015.1 Pseudomonas sp. | reverse complement strand
CACCTGCGTCTGGTACAAACCATCGCCCGGCTGCTCGCAACAAGCGAACATCTCGCGGCCAAGCAAGCTCCAGGCATCGCCCGTCGGCAGATCGGCAAGCACCTGCTGATTGATTTCACGGCGCAAACGGCTTTCTGACGGACTGTCCGACGGCCAGTCACGGATACAACCATAAACGATGGACTCGGACTCCACGCGGGCACTCCAGCAAATCAAGGCTGCCTTCTATCACAGCCGCAAAGGCCAAGGAAGGAACGCTGGCTAATTAAGCGTCATCGCACCAAAAACAACGCTCAGCTGACCTTAGCTAGAGGCACGTACTGAGCCGCGCCCCAGCACCCAGGCCAGCAGCGTCATGACCAGTGCAAGAGCCGTCAGCACCATAAACGGTAGTTGATAACTACCCGCCAGATCCCGCGCCAAACCCGTCAACACCGGCGTTAAACAAGCCAGGCTATAGCCCATGCACAGCATCATCGCAGTCCAACGACTGACCGCCAGAGGCGATGCCGCCTCATACAGCGGCAACACCAATGACAAGGCAAAGGAGCCGCCCAGACCGAAACCGATAGTCACCGCCCACAACTCAGGCAGCACGGTGGGCTGAAAGGTGATCATCATCAGGCTGATCGACGCCAACAACCCACAGCCCATCAGCAGCGCGTAGCGGTTATGAAAGCGCTGCGCCAACCAGGGCAGTAGAAACGAGCTGGGCAAGCCCATCAGCATCGACACACTGAACAGGCTGTTGCTATGGATCAGACTCAAGCCCGCCTCGTGATAACGCGCAACCGCCCAGGTGGCGAGGGCATAGAACAACCCGGCCTGAAGGGCAAAGAATCCACTGATCAGCCAGGCGCGCGGTTGCCGCCAGGGTAAGCCGCCTGCCACTTCAGTGTCGGCCTCAATCCGATTGGGCAGGCACAGCCACAACATCAAGCCCACTAAAGCCGGTACCGCCCAAACGGCCAAGCCCCAGGTCCAGTCGCCACCCAATACCTGTGTAGCCGGCACTGTCAGCACTGCACCTGCGGCACCGCCAATCGCCATGCTCAGTGAGTACCAGCCGACCACACTGCCCATGCGCCCAGCAAAATAGCGTTTGATAAAGCCTGAAAGTAATGGCCCAGCGACCGCAATCCCGGCCCCCAACAGCACCGCACTGCCAATCAGAATCACACTGCTATGGGCCATTACACGCAGCAATAGCGCCAGTAAAATCAGCGCCATGCATAAGGCGATGGTGCGTTCAAGCCCCAGTCGCATCGCCAAACGTGGTGCAAAAGGTGCCAGCAGGCCCATGCACAACACCGGTAGCGCAGTGGTTAGGCTGATCAGACTGCGGCTTAGGGCCAGCTCTGTGGCAATTCGCTCGATCAGCGGTGCCAGGGAGGTGATGCCGGGCCGCAAGTTAATTGCAGCCAGAACAAGGGCCAGCAACAGCATGGCCCGGGGGAAAGGTTTCACAGAACATCCATCCGTTTCGCGGCCATGCCGGCATGACCGCAAACCTTAGAGCCCAAGCCCTGCGCAAACAAGCCCGAACGGCAATAAAGCTGACCGTTAACTCAGCAATGCATTGTCACTTACTGCGTGGCGCGCGCATCTTATCGGCCATGGTGCTCATTTCGTTGTAGAGCAACTGTGGATTCTTCTGTTTCAGCGCCCAGGCCATGCGGCCCTGCTCATGGGGCAGAATCATAAATTCGCCTTTGCCGATCTCTTGGTAAATGTAATCGGCAATATCCGCAGCACTGATCGGCGAGTTTTCCAGCAATTTACCGACCTGCGCCTTCATCGCCGGTGTCGGGCCGCGGAAGGAGTCCAGCAGGTTGGTCTGGAAGAACGAGGGGCATACCACATGCACGCCAACTTCGTGCATCTTCAACTCGATCAACAGGCTTTCCGACAGCGCCACCACACCCGCCTTGGCCACGTTGTAGTTGCTCATCGCCGGCCCCTGCATCAAGGCCGCCATGGAAGCGATGTTGACGATTTTGCCTTTGCTTTTTTCCAGCAGCGGTAAGAAGGCCTTACAGCCCTTGACCACGCCCATCAGGTTGATTGCGATCTGCCAGTCCCAATCCTCCAGCGACAGCTCACTGAAGAAACCACCCGAGGCAACACCGGCGTTATTGACGATCACATCGATACCGCCGAGCTTCTCCTCACAGGCCTGAGCAAACGCCGTCAATTGGCTGTAGTCACGTACATCACAACGCTGGGTGAAACCGTCACCGCCAGCCTCACGCACCATCTGCAGCGTTTCTGTGAGGCCCGGTTCATTGACATCCGACAGCGCCAACTGCCAGCCCTCGCGCGCCCAACGCAGGGCAATCTCACGCCCCAAGCCCGAACCTGCGCCGGTGATCATCATGCGATTTTGCATAGGAAAGCTGCCTTTGTTGCTGTGATTGATGGGGCGAGTGTAGCTGGGGAAATTGTCCAGCCCGCATACCATCATCCATCTGAATAAGGCAGCCTAAGCTCAACTCACGGACGGCCCCCGAAGTAAAACAAAAAGCAAAAAGCTGCGCGCATAAAAAAGCCGGTTGATAACCGGCTTCCTTTCTCATAACAACTTAGCGCGTTAGTTGGTACTCAACTTAGCGCGATTCTTTGCCAAGGTTGCTTCGCCTATCCCTTTAACTTCCAGCAACTCATCCACCGAAGCAAAGTCACCGTGCTCTTCACGATAAGCAACAATGGCTTGCGCCTTAACCGCACCAATACCCAACAACTCACGCTGTAGCGTGGCAGCATCGGCAGTATTGAGATTAATCTTGCTGACAGTAGCGACTTCAAAGCTCTGTGCTTCAGCGCCAGAAGGGCTGGACACCTCCGCAGCCGACACCGTCAGCGAGAAAGAGGCCAGCAAAGCAAACAACAGAGAAGCAATTTTAGCGTTCAGCATGTGCGCGTCCTTCCGTAGTTTTATAGAAACGCGTGGGACATCCCGCTCCACGCTTTCTCAAAACTAGACGCTGTTACGCGGCTGTCAAACTGTCCCAACAAAAATTACTCAATACGCGAAGCAAGAGCACTTTCAAGCAGAAAACCAATCGATCGCGGAACTGGAATGCCAGTAAATCTGTAGGAGCGGGCTTGCCTGCGAACAACAAAAAACGGTGATCGCCATCACCCACAAAAACAGTAAAAAAGCGTTCGCCAATCGCGACAAAGGCCGCTCCTACAGTACATGTATCCTGTGTCGCGCCACTTATGGCTCTATTCGGCGCTGCAGATGGATCCAGTCGACAATTTCACCTTCTGGTTTGTAGCCACTCACAGTCTCACGCAATAGCTGGCGCACGCGATCATAATCATCACACTCAACGGCATCCAACAACTCACTCAAACGAACCTTGAACACATCCCAAGGCAGGTGTTCCTCATTGGCCCGCATGATCATCGGGTGCTCAGTCGGGCTAACGTTGTCACCAATCAGCAACTCTTCATAGAGTTTCTCGCCGGGGCGCAAACCAGAGAACTCAATCGCAATATCACCGTGGGGCGCTCTATCAGAACGCACACTCAGACCACTGAGATGGATCATCTTTTCCGCCAGCTCAGCAATTTTCACCGGCTCGCCCATATCCAGCACGAACACATCACCACCTTCGCCCATGGCACCCGCCTGGATCACCAACTGCGCCGCTTCCGGGATGGTCATAAAGTAACGGGTGATGTTGGGATGGGTGACCGTAACCGGTCCGCCCTTACGAATTTGCTCGTGGAACAGGGGGATTACCGAGCCGGATGAGCCCAACACATTGCCAAAACGCACCATGGTAAAGCGCGTTTTATTTAACTGGCGCAGCGCCTTATCATCCTCAAACAACACAGGCGCAGCTTCACGGCTTAGCGCCTGCAACACCATCTCGGCTAAGCGTTTGGTACTGCCCATGACATTGGTGGGGCGCACGGCTTTGTCAGTGGAGATCAGCACAAAGTTGCTCACCCCCGCCCTGATCGCCGCTTGCGCAGTATTAAGCGTGCCCAACAAATTATTCAGCACACCTTCGGCAATGTTGTGCTCCACCATCGGCACATGTTTGTAGGCGGCAGCGTGATATACGGTGTCCACCTTCCAGGTCTGCATCACATCCAGCAGCCTATCGGCGTCGCGAATCGAGCCCAAAATCGGCACCAAGCGAAGTGGCAACGACTCACGCTTTATCCGCGCCTCCAACTCGCTGTGAATACTGTACAGATTGAATTCGCTGTGCTCGAACAACAACAGCGTTGCAGGCTCGTTAAGCATTATTTGCCGGCACAACTCCGCACCAATCGAGCCGCCAGCGCCGGTGACCATCACCACCTGATTACGAATACAACGCTCAAATAGAACCTGTTGCGGCGGTACCGCATCGCGCCCGAGTAAGTCGGCGATATCGACTTCCTGCACATCCTCGACTTTCACGCGGCCACTGGCCAAATCCATAAAACCGGGAATGCTGCGCACATGCAGAGGAAAGTGCTCCAACGCCTCAAGAATCTGCCGCCGCCGCCCACGCGAAGCCGAAGGCATGGCCAAGAGGATTTCATCGGCGCCCGTTTCGTTGATCATCTGCTGGATGTGCTTGGAGGTGTAAACCCGCAGCCCGGCGATGGTGCGATTAGCGATACCTGAATCATCATCAATAAAAGCCACCGGGCGCATAGCACGTCCAAGCCGCAAGGCCGCAATAAGTTGGTTACCCGCCGCGCCTGCGCCATATATAGCCACTTTTGGCAAACCGCGCTCACGTCCTTGCAGCCTGCTAGGTTGCTCGGCGGAAAACCAATCGCCCATAAAATACTGGCGCATCAACAAGCGCAGCCCACCGAGCAACACTAGGCTCAGCCACCAATAGTTGAGCACCATCGAGCGCGGCACGAGCTTGGGTGCCCCCTGATACCAATAAACCGCCAGCGCCAGTACTAGCGCCGACAGCGTAACGGCCTTGCCAATGGCCAACAGCGCATCGTTACCTATATAGCGCATCACGGCGCGATACATACCAAAGCGAACAAACAGAGGTATAGCGATGACCGGCGCCAACGCAAATAACCAAGCATGCCCAGCCAAGGGCTCGACAGTCTTGCTATCGCCCAAACGCACAACAAACGCCAACCAAAGCGCCCCCCAGACAAGCACCACATCCATGGCAACCTGAATCAGTCGCTTCTGACGTCGTGGCAAACTGACCAGACGACTGCGCAACTTTTCAGCAAGTCTTAACACAACACGCCCTCACGTTATAAAGCAGGCCAAGAATCAACGACTACTTCCTGCGGCACGATGACTGGCTAATCTCGACGATGTAAACCAACCAAAGCCTATCAGTCGTTTGAAGAAGAACGCTTAACGCGACTCCGGCTCGCCCGCCTTGTACTTCACCGCCAAGCCAATCAGCGGTGCATAAGCGATCACCAGACCAACTAAACCATCCAGCCCACCCAAACCAACCCAAAGCGCAATGGGCAGCAGCCAGAACAGATTAAGCGCTGCAACCGCCATCGTCACCGGCAAGTGCCGGCCAAACCGCCGCGAAGCATACTGATATGCATGACTACGATGAGCCTCATAGACCTTATCGCCACGCATCAAACGGCGCAGCAAGGTGAAGGTGGCATCGACGATAAACACCCCAAGCAGGATCAACCAACTCCATAAAAACTGCGGCGCGACACAAGCCGCCTGCAACGACAGCACGCCCAAGGTAATGCCGAGAAAGCCACTACCCGCATCGCCCATAAAAATCCGCGCCGGTGGAAAGTTCCAAAAAAGAAAACCCGCAACCGCCGCAGCCAAAAGCAAAGGCGCAACGAACTCCGTAGGTTGGCTTGAGCCGGCGATACCCAACAAGGCTCCACCCAAACAAACACAAATCGCCTCGACACTGGCAATCCCGTCGATGCCGTCCATAAAGTTGTACAAATTGAGTAGCCAAACCAGATACACCGCAGCCAGCACATGACCTAACCAGCCCAGATCAAGGCTGAAACCGAAAGCATCGATTGGTGGTAAACCGTTCAGCCAGAACAATGCCCAGATAGCCGCCGCAAAATGCCCGAGCAAACGCCAGCGGGCGGCAATATGACCATGGTCATCGAGAAAACCCAGTACCGCAACACTGCCACCTGAGCCCAACAATGCCCATGCCAGAGGCCAAGCAATCAAGCCCATAGCGGCCAGTAAGGGCAGAACCAACAGAAAGCTCACAACTATCGCCACGCCACCACCACGCGGAGTGGGCACCGTGTGCGAACTACGGGCATTAGGTATATCGATCAAGCTGCGAGCT
>JAWWDH010000205.1:0-6298 GCA_033720015.1 Pseudomonas sp. | reverse complement strand
TTTGAGCAACTCAAGTCAGGAGCGCCCCGCACGCTGTGGTTTCAGACCGGACAAGCGCGGTAATAGCACGCGCTCGAATACCCGCGGAAAGAACCGCGCCAGCACCCGCGCGCGCCAATCGACATTCGACAGTACTAACAGCCGGCGGCGCTTCAAGGCTGCGTGATAGATCGCCTCGGCGACATCCTGCGGTGACGCTACCTTACCCATCGCCAGAGGCGGCTGCGCGGCTACCGAGCCATCACCGATCAGGGCGTTTTTGCGCAGGTCGGTGGCGGTAAAGCCCGGGCACACCAGCATCACATTGACCCCGGAGCCCTTCAGCTCATAACGCAGGGTTTCAAACAAGCCATGCAGCGCATGCTTGCTGGCGTTGTAGGCGCTGCGGTAAAGCAACGGTGCAAAGCCTGACAGCGAGCTGAGTACAATGATCTGCCCGCCGCGGGCGATCAGGCTGGGCAGCGCGGCTTTGGTGCAGTGCAGCGCGCCAAAATAATTGACCGCCATAATCCGCTGAAACACCGCCAGCTCGGTGTCGGCAAAACTGCTGCGGTGGGTGACCCCGGCGTTATTGATCAGTACATCGATACCGCCGAAACGCTCAACGGTCAGGGCCATCGCCTGCTCAACCGCCACTGCATCAGCCACATCGCAGAGCACGCCTAGCGCCTCGGCATTATGGTGATCGGCCAGGTGCTGCACCAAACTGTCGAGTGCCTGCTGCTGCAGGTCGAAAATCACCAAGCGCGCGCCTGCCTGCGCCAGGCGAATGGCCAAGGCCCGGCCGATTCCCGCGCAGCCCCCCGTAACCAGCACAACCTTGCGGTCGAATACCTTATTGGCAAACACCTTGCGGTACATAACCTGCCCCCGGCCTCGTCACTGCGAAAGCGTTACTACAACCTGTTATGACTGCCATCGCAACAGGGCGGTGTCTGCGTGTGCTTGCAGCCACAGAAGTACAGAGTCGCGTCCTCGTCTGCGTGGTATTTCAGCGGGGTAAAACCGCTGCCTTTATGCTGCCCATCACAGAATGGTTGCGTGGCGCTGCGCCCGCAGCGGCACCAGAAATAGTCGGTACCGGCAGTCACCGCCACGGCGTAAGGGCTGCGTTGAGCAATCGTAGGTGTATTCATGCGACCTCCTGAGGCAACGGGAGCCATGCGCCGCAGCTTCGCTGCTGTCGCGCCTCTCCAGCATGCTCGTTCGCTCAGCATAGTTCACCCCTTAGCAACCTTGCTGATGCGGCTATTCACTCGCCTGCTTTTACCAACCCTGTACTAAGCTCTGCAGTATTACGCTGGACAACAATACTGGCAGTTAGCCATGATCGCCACAGATGAGTGTTTTATAACGAAAGAACGGCCAATAGCCGCCACACGTGACCATTTGATGCCACGCCTTCTCTGCCTCGCACTGCTCGCCGTGCTGTTTTGCGGGTCTAACCACGCTGCCACCGCCAACGACATACGACCGCTGGTGCAGGTGGGCTATTACGAATTTCCACCTTACTCCTACAGCGATAGCCAGGGCCGACCTCTGGGCACCATCCTCCAACTGAGCAAACGTCTACTGGAGCACGCGGGCTACCGCGCCGAATTTCGCTCGTACCCTAGCGCACGGCTATACAACGCCCTGCAAGATGGCAGCGTGCAAGTTTGGCCTGGGGCGCCAGGTAAAGCGGAGTTACGCGAACACACCCTGGAGGCCCGCACCCAGCTAGGCGAGATTATCCTCAACCTGTATTTCCGCCGAGACACCCTGATGCCGCGCCTGCCAGAAGACCTTAAAGGTCGCGGAGTGATCATGATCAGCGGCTACACCTACTGGCAACCAATCAACCAGATGCTCGATGACCCACTGCTGGCAGTGCAGCAGCACCGCACCGGTTCCCACACAGCAGCCTTGGAAATGCTCCAACGCCGACGCGGCGATTTTCTCCTCGACTACCACACCCCGATAGAGCAAGCGCGCAAAAGCCTGGGCATGCCCGAACTACCGTTTATCCAGCTGCAACGCATTCCACTGAAACTGATCATTTCCAACCGTGCACCAGGTGCCGAAGCGCTGCGTGATGCACTGGACCGAGCCTATGAAGAGCTGCTGGCAGCCGGTATCGACATGCGCCTACCCTGAGGCTGAGCTGAATTGCGCCCAGCGACTAGACTCCCCATGACCCAGCGCGGCACAGAGAAGGACGAATCTGATAATGCTTAAACCCTATCTGCCGCACCTAATTGGTTTGAGCCCCAAGCCGTAATCGTAGACTCTTGAATTACCGGCTTGTATTAGACTGTTTAGCGAGCGTTTTTAGGCCTCTAGCTCGGCCTTGGCAGCAAATCGGCCAGCGACTTTATTAGGTGTAAAACACATGAGCAGCAACCTCACGAGACCAAGGAAAGTCCTCACGCGGGTGCGCATACCGGTCAGTGAACTGGCCTTAGGCATGCATGTGATAGAGCTAGATAGGCCGTGGCTGGAAACTGACTTCCTACTGCAGGGCTTCGTCATCAAGCACCGAGCGGAGATAGACTCACTCCAGCGGCAGTGCGTGTTTGTGTATATCGAAGGCGTTGAGCACAAACTCGATATAGAGCCAGAGCCTGTGACTAAAAAAGCGGGCCTGCTGAGTCGCATGCTCGGCAACAAGCTCAGCAGGCCGGCAGCCGCGCAAGAACCTACACCACCGGCCCCCTGCAAACCGACCGAGCAAACGCGCACAACCTACATCAACAAGATCAGCACCGAACAGGAAATGCAGGTTGCTCGGGACAGCTACAGCTCCGCCAAGACCGTAGCAAAAAACATCATGGAAGACCTGCGTATCGGCCGCATGCTCGATATGAACCAGGCACGTAATACGGTCGACGAGGTGGTCGACAGCCTGCTGCGCAATGATGATGCCTTGGTGTGGCTGACCAAGCTGAAGAACCAGGATGAGTACACTGCTGAGCACTCGCTGAACGTATGCATCTTGTCGGCGGCCTTTGCCCGTCACTTGGGTCATGATGAAGCGGAGATACGCAAAATTGGTCTTGCCGGACTGCTCCACGACATTGGCAAAGCGAAAATACCTGTCGAAATACTCAATAAACCAGGCGCGCTAACCGCCAATGAACGCGCCCTGATCAAGCAGCACCCTAATCTCGGGCGTAGCTTGTTGATGACCTCAGCATCCGTTGAGCACTACACGATCGACGTCGCCTACAGCCATCACGAGCGCGTGGATGGCACCGGCTACCCGCGTGCATTGCAAGCTCACCAGATTCCCTATTACGCCAAACTGGTCGCCATCGTCGACACCTACGACGCCATTACCAGCAGCCGTGTTTATGACAGCGGGCGCGCCTCAATGGAGGCTCTGGAAATTATTTACAACAGCCGCAATAGCCACTTTGACGCAGACCTGACGGTGGAATTTATTCGCTGCATTGGCGTCTATCCGCCGGGCGCCATCGTGGTGATGACCAATGGCGAAGTCGGCATCGTGGTCGAGTCAAACAAACGCAGCAAACTTCGCCCCAAAATTGTCTTAGTCAAAGACAGCGCGAAGGAGTGGCAGGAAAAACACACCATTGATTTGAGTCAGGACGCCCTGGATCAGAGTGGCAAGCCCTATGTCATTGCTCACGAAGTGCCGAACAAAACCTTCGCTATCGATATCAAGGCGTTTCTTGAGGAGGGCTGGCTGGCTTTTCCAACGACGTAAAGCAGCGCCAACCCCAAACAGCATGCAAACGTTACGCATGAAGCAGGTGTTCGAAGGAGCCGTTATTTGCGCGGCTTAGCTCGCGCAGTGGGCTCAGCAATCAAGGGATCATCTGGCCAGTAGTGTTTTGGATAACGCCCCTTGAGATCCTTCTTCACCTCGGCATAGGTGCTGCGCCAGAAATTGGCCAGATCCTGGGTCACCTGCACCGGCCGCCGCGCGGGCGACAATAGATGCAACTTGACCACCTGCCGACCACCGGCAATGCGCGGGGTATCAGCCCAACCAAACAACTCCTGCAAACGCACCGCCAGCACCGGCGGTTGCTCGTTATAGTCCAGACTGATGCGCGAACCTGAAGGCACCTGCACACTGCGCGGCGCCAGCTCATCCAGACGCTGCGGCAGCGGCCAAGGCAGCAGGTTCAGCAGCAGGCTGGACAGGTCCAGATTGGCGAAATGGCTGAGCCGAGTGACGTTATCCAGATAGGGCTGCAGCCAGTTCTCCAGCGTCGACAACAAGGCGGCGTCACTGACATCCGGCCACTCACTCGCGCCCTTCGCGGCCAGATCAAGCGTGCGCAGTAGCGTCACCCGCGCCTGCCACTGACGTAACTCGGGCGTCCACGGCAACAACGCCAAGCCCTTGCGCCGCACCAGGCCAAGCAAGGCGCGACTGCGCTGCTGTGCAGTCAAGCCGGTTAAGGCCTCGCGTGACAATACCAACTCGCCGACCTTACGCTGGCGCTCGGCACGTAGCGCGCCTTCACGCTCATCCCAGTCCAGCACCTCGAGACTGCTGACCTGCTCGGCCAGCACGCCCTCAAACAGCTGTGGCTGCAACTCGGCAGCCAAATAAATACGCTCTTCACGCTGCCCCTGGCGGCTGCCCAGGTCGGCCACCACCAGCCAGCTGTGCTTCATCAGGCCATCGACTTCGGCAAACAGCGCCGCCCGGCCATTCGCCAGGCGATACTCAGCAGCACCGGCACGGCGTTGCTGGGCGATGCGATCCGGGTAAGCAAACGCCAGCAAGGCGCCCAACCAGCGTGGATGCTCGGGATCACTGACCGCCTGCAAACTCGGCCGCCGCTTGAGATAACCCTGAAACTGTCGGGACAGTTGTCGGGCACGCTGCACCGCGCCTTGAGCGCCGCGCGACTCGCCTGCCAGCAGGGCCAGCCGACTGTGCAGATCAGCCCCCGCTCCGCGCAGGATGTCACGCTCGCCAAGCAGCGCCGCCAGGTCGCAGGCCAATGGGCCAAGCCCCAGCTCTTGCCCACGCAGCAACAAGTGAGCGATGCGTGGATGGGTCGGCAGTTCGGCCATGGCCCGACCGTGTTGGCTCAACACGCCCTGGGCATCCACCGCGCCCAGGCGTGCCAGCAACTCCAGCGCCTGGGCATAAGCGGCGGCGGGCGGCGGATCGAGCCAGACCAATTCATCCGGCTGCACGCCCCAGCGCACCAGCTGCAAGGCCAATCCGGCGAGATCAGCCTGGAGCATTTCCGCCGTACCGTAAGCAGCCAATTGTTCATGCTGCGCCTGCGACCACAGGCGATAGCACACGCCCGGCTGCAAACGCCCGGCGCGGCCGCTGCGTTGAGTGGCGGAGGCACGGGAAATACGCTGAGTATCCAGGCGGGTCATGCCACTGTTCGGGTCGAAACGCGGCACGCGCGCCAGGCCGGCATCGATCACCACCCGCACGCCGTCGATGGTCAGGCTGGTTTCGGCGATATTGGTCGCCAGTACCACTTTGCGCAGCCCGGCAGGTGTTGGTTCAATGGCCGCGCGCTGGGCGCTGAGATCCAGCTCACCATGCAACGGGCAGAGCAGGATGTCGCGGCGGCCGGCGAGCGCCTCGGTCAGCTGTTCATTAACCCGGCGAATCTCCGCCTGCCCCGGCAGAAACACCAGCACACTGCCCGGCTCATCGGCCAGCGCCTGCAAAACACTCTGCACGACCTTCGGCTCAAGCCACTCCCCTGCCTGCCAGGGCGCGCCCCAGCGGACATCCACCGGAAACATCCGCCCCTCACTGCGCAGCACCGGCGCATCACCCAACAGTCCGGCCAGGCGCTCGCCCTCAAGGGTCGCCGACATCAGCAGCACCTTCAGAGGCAACTCACCAGAATCCTCGCCGCGAAACATTGCACGACCATTCAGGCACAGCGCCAGCGCCAGGTCGGCGTCCAGGCTGCGCTCGTGAAACTCGTCAAAGATAACCAGGCCGACGCCGTCCAGCGCCGGGTCATCCTGCAGGCGCCGAGCGAGAATGCCTTCGGTGACCACTTCGATACGGGTACGCGGGCCGACTTTGCTGTCCAGCCGGATGCGGTAACCAACGGTTTGCCCCACCGTTTCGCCCAACTCGCTGGCCAGGCGCTCGGCCGCCGCCCGCGCCGCCAGCCGTCGCGGTTCGAGCATGATGATGGTTTGCCCGGCCAGCCAGGGTTGCTGCAGCAGCGCCAGCGGCACACGGGTGGTCTTGCCGGCCCCGGGCGGCGCTTCCAGTACGGCTTCATCACGCAAGGTTAAGGCCGTGCAGAGGTCAGGCAACAGCACATCGATAGGCAGGGAATTCATG
>JAWWDH010000204.1:0-6309 GCA_033720015.1 Pseudomonas sp. | reverse complement strand
GTGCAGAAGCGCCTGCTGACACGATAAGAGCCGCTTTATAACAAGGGCTCTAAAAATGTGTCAAGAAACCCCTCCGGCTAATGCGTGCTAATTCGCTCCTTGGAATCAGTCTCGCGTTTTTCATCCTTTGCAACCATGGGAGCCGCATCAGGCAAGGGCTCCGGGGCGTATTGCAGCGCAATTTGCAGGACCTCGTCAATCCATTTAACCGGTTTAATCTGCAGGTCTTGCTTAATGTTCTCCGGAATCTCTTTTAAATCGCGCACATTCTCTTCTGGAATGATCACAGTTTTGATTCCACCACGGTGAGCGGCCAGCAGTTTTTCTTTCAAGCCACCGATCGCCAATACCTGGCCACGCAGGGTAATTTCGCCGGTCATTGCCACATCGGCACGCACCGGGATCTGCGTCAGCGCGGAAACTAGCGCCGTGCACATGCCAACGCCTGCGCTGGGGCCATCTTTGGGCGTTGCCCCCTCAGGCATATGGATATGTATGTCCTGCTTCTCGTAGAAGTCCACAGGCACGCCCAGACTCTTGGCCCGACTGCGCACAACCGTCTGCGCAGCCGTGATCGACTCCAGCATCACATCGCCCAACGAACCCGTCTTAATCAGCTGCCCCTTACCAGGCACGACAACCGCTTCGATGGTGAGCAACTCACCACCGACCTGAGTCCAGGCCAGACCGGTAACCTGGCCAATTTGATCCTGCTGCTCAGCCAAACCATAGCGGTGCTTGCGCACACCGAGGTAATGCTCCAGCGAATCCGCCGTAGCGGTGACCTGAAAGCGCTTCTCGGTGGAGTGTTCCTTGACTACCTTGCGGCACACTTTGGCAATTTGCCGCTCCAGTCCACGCACCCCAGCTTCGCGGGTGTAGTAACGAATAATGTCGCGAATAGCGTCGCTTTCAAACGTTAGCTCGGCCTTTTTCATGCCGTTAGCCTGAACCTGTTTGGGCACCAGGTACTTGATGGCGATGTTGATTTTCTCGGCTTCGGTATAACCCGGTAGACGAATCACCTCCATACGATCGAGCAACGGCCCCGGAATATTCATCGAGTTGGCCGTGCAGAGGAACATCACATCGGACAGGTCGTAGTCGACCTCTAGGTAGTGATCGTTGAAGTTATGATTCTGCTCCGGGTCGAGCACCTCAAGCAGGGCCGATGCGGGGTCGCCACGCATGTCCTGCCCCATCTTGTCGATCTCATCGAGCAGGAACAGCGGATTGCGCACCCCCACCTTGGTCATCTTCTGAATCAGACGCCCCGGCATGGAGCCAATGTAAGTGCGCCGATGACCACGAATTTCAGCTTCATCACGCACACCACCAAGGGCCATGCGTACGAATTTGCGGTTGGTGGCACTGGCAATTGACTCGGCAAGCGAGGTTTTACCCACGCCAGGTGGGCCGACCAGGCACAGCACTGGACCTTTGATTTTTTTCACACGCTTTTGTACAGCGAGGTACTCAAGGATGCGTTCCTTGACCTCGTCTAAGCCGTAGTGGTCAGCGTCCAAGATGCTCTCGGCACGCGCCAGGTCGAGGCGCACTTTGCTCTGGGCTTTCCAGGGCACATTGACCAGCCAATCGATGTAGGAACGCACCACGGTGGCTTCAGCCGACATTGGCGACATTTGCTTGAGCTTGTTCAACTCGGCATTGGCTTTGGTTAGTGCCTCAGCTGTTAGCCCGGCATTATCAATGCGCTTTTTCAGCTCATCGAGTTCGTTATGACCGTCCTCGCTGTCGCCAAGCTCCTTCTGAATGGCCTTCATCTGCTCATTCAGGTAGTACTCGCGCTGGCTACGCTCCATTTGTTTCTTGACCCGGCCACGGATGCGCTTCTCGACCTGCAACAGGTCGATCTCGGCATCGAGCAGTGCGAGCACATGCTCAACACGCGCAGTCAGGTCGGTGATTTCTAGAATTTCCTGCTTTTGCTCAATTTTCAGCACCATGTGTGCGGCCATGGTGTCGACCAGACGATTTGGATCATCGATACCGTTGAGCGAAGCCAGCACCTCTGCAGGCACCTTCTTGCCGAGCTGCACGTATTGCTCGAACTGGCTAAGCAGACTGCGGGTGAAGACCTCTGACTCACGCTCAGCGGCGTCAACCTCGTCAATCAGCTGTACTTCAGCCCGGTAGTGACCGTCTGCAGCAATAAATTGCTCAATCTCGCCGCGCTGCTCGCCCTCGACCAGCACCTTGACGGTGCCGTCCGGCAGTTTCAGCAACTGCAACACAGTGGCTACGGTGCCGACACGATAGAGGCCTGCCTCATCCGGATCGTCGTCTGCAGGATTCCGTTGTGCGAGGAGCAGAATCTGCTTCTCGCCCGTCATCGCAGCCTCAAGGGCTTCAATGGATTTCTCACGCCCGACGAATAACGGAATGACCATGTGCGGATAGACCACAACATCGCGCAGCGGCAGGAGAGGCAATTCGATGGTTGTCTTCATAGTTTCAGCTCTACGGCGGCCATACGGCCGTAAACAGATGGGATGACCCTTAAAGCTAAGATGGGGGCAGCCCATACAAAAAACAAGCATTGCAGTAGCAAAAGCAAAGGGGCCCGCAGGCCCCTTGCTTTCAACATGTTACAAAGCTGTTACGCGTCAGGCGCAGCCTTGGCTGGCAGCTCGCTGTTCTCATAGATGAGCAGCGGCTTGGAGGTCCCTTCAATGACACTCTCATCGATAACCACCTTGCTGACGTCGGACTGCGATGGAATCTCGTACATGGTATCGAGCAGGATACCCTCGAGAATCGAACGCAGACCACGGGCGCCAGTTTTGCGCTCAAGTGCCTTGTGCGCAACCGACTTCAGCGCATCTGGACGAAACTCCAGTTCAACACCTTCCATCTCGAACAACTTGGCGTATTGCTTGGTCAGCGCATTCTTCGGCTCGGTCAGGATTTGCACCAAAGCCGCTTCATCAAGCTCATCCAAGGTAGCAATAACCGGCAAGCGCCCCACAAACTCAGGAATCAGACCAAACTTGACCAGGTCATCAGGCTCAACAGCGCGCAATGACTCGCCAACTTTCTTGCCCTCTTCCTTGCTGCGAACCTCGGCACTGAAACCGATACCGCCCTTGGTCGAACGACCCTGAATAACCTTTTCCAGGCCGGAGAACGCACCACCACAGATGAACAGGATGTTGCGCGTATCAACCTGCAGGAATTCCTGCTGCGGATGCTTGCGACCACCTTGAGGAGGAACAGATGCAACAGTCCCTTCAATCAGCTTGAGCAGAGCCTGCTGCACGCCCTCACCCGATACATCACGGGTAATCGAAGGGTTGTCCGACTTACGCGAAATCTTGTCAATTTCGTCAATGTAGACAATACCCATCTGGGCTTTTTCTACATCGTAATCGCACTTCTGCAACAGCTTCTGAATAATGTTCTCGACGTCCTCACCCACATAACCGGCTTCGGTCAGGGTGGTGGCGTCAGCGATGGTGAACGGGACATTGAGCAAGCGTGCCAGGGTTTCAGCCAGCAAGGTTTTACCCGAGCCAGTCGGACCGATAAGCAGGATGTTGCTTTTGCCCAGCTCGATGTCGTCTTTCTTATCGCGCTGGTTGAGACGCTTGTAGTGGTTATAGACCGCTACCGCCAAAATTTTCTTCGCACGCTCCTGACCAATCACATATTGATCAAGGATGCCGCTGATTTCCTTGGGGGCAGGCAATTTATGCGCGCTGCTCTCGGCCTGGGCTTCCTGCACCTCCTCGCGGATGATGTCATTGCACAGGTCGACGCACTCGTCGCAGATAAAGACCGAGGGGCCGGCAATCAATTTGCGCACTTCATGCTGGCTTTTGCCGCAGAAGGAGCAATAAAGCAACTTGCCGTTGTCCTCGCCGTTGCGGGTGTCAGTCATTCGTTCGATCCAAATCCGATAGGCTTGCAACACAAGATGAGGGCTTATGCGGGCTTTTTCAAGCCCGCCGGTGGCCGAACAGGCCGACCGCCCTATATTGAACTGCGTATATTAAGCGGGGCGCTTTTCGATCACGGCGTCGATCAACCCGTATTCACGCGCAGCTTCGGCGCTCATGAAGTTATCACGGTTGGTATCGCGCTCGATCTCTTCCAGGGTATGCCCGCTGTGCTTGGCCATCAGCGTGTTAAGACGCTCGCGAATGAAGAGAATTTCCTTGGCGTGGATTTCGATGTCCGAAGCCTGCCCCTGGAAACCGCCCAGAGGCTGGTGAATCATCACACGCGAGTTCGGCAGACAGTAACGCTTACCCTCGGCGCCTGCGGTCAGCAGGAATGCGCCCATGCTGCAGGCCTGACCAATACAGGTGGTCGACACGTTAGGCTTGATGAACTGCATGGTGTCGTAGATCGACATACCCGCCGTCACCGAGCCGCCTGGAGAGTTGATATAAAGATGGATGTCCTTGTCCGGATTTTCCGCTTCAAGGAACAGCAGTTGCGCACAGATCAGGTTGGCCATGTAGTCCTCTACAGGGCCAACCAGAAAAATCACTCGCTCCTTGAGCAGGCGCGAATAGATGTCGTAGGCGCGCTCACCGCGAGCCGTCTGCTCGACAACCATAGGTACCAGGCCACCAGCGGCTTGGATCTCAGGCATTTGCTGCATAAAAGGATTGCGGGACATGCGTGCACTCGCTCCCTAAATAGTCATGTCACAAATACGCATAAGCCAGCACGGCGGCTGGCTTATGACGCATTCGAACGAGGTAAAGAAATCAGGCGGCTTGTGGTGCTTCTACCGGCTTGACAGCTTCTTCGTACGAGACCGCTTTATCGGTCACGTTAGCCTTCTGCAAAACAGTATCTACAACTTGCTCTTCCAGTACAACCGAACGCACTTCGTTCATTTGCTGGTCGTTTTTGTAGTACCAGGCTACAACCTGCTCAGGCTCTTGGTAAGCCGAAGCCATTTCCTGAATCATTTCGCGAACGCGCGCATCGTCAGGCTTCAGTTCGCACTGCTTGACCACTTCAGCCACAACCAGACCCAGAGCAACACGGCGCTTGGCTTGTTCTTCAAACAGCTCAGCCGGCAGCTGATCTGGCTTCAGGTTGCCACCGAACTGCTGTACAGCCTGTACGCGCAGACGATCTACTTCATTACTAACCAGCGCCTTTGGCACTTCGATCGCGTTGGCAGCCAGCAGACCATCCATTACTTGGTTTTTGACCTTGGACTTGATGGCTTGGCGCAGCTCGCGCTCCATGTTCTTGCGAACCTCGGCACGGAAGCCTTCCAGACCGCCTTCTTTCACGCCGAACAGGGCGAAGAACTCATCATTCAGCTCAGGCAGCTGAGGCGCTGCGATGCTGTTGACCGTAACGGTGAACTCGGCAGTTTTGCCAGCCAGATCCAGGTTCTGGTAATCAGCTGGGAAGGTAGGATTGATAACCCGCTCTTCACCTGCCTTGGCGCCGACCAGTGCATCCTCAAAGCCAGGGATCATACGGCCGGAACCGAGGACCAACTGCGTGCCTTTAGCCGAACCACCTGCAAAGGCTTCGCCGTCGATTTTGCCAACGAAGTCGATATTCAGTTGATCGCCATTCTCAGCAGCACGCTCGACGGCTTCAAAGCGGGTGTTCTGCTTACGCAGGATTTCCAGCATGTTGTCGACGTCAGCATCAGCCACGTCAGCCTGCAGGCGCTCGATGGCGATGGACTCGAAACCAGCAACGGTGAACTCCGGGAACACTTCGAAGGTCGCTACGTACTCCAGATCCTTGCCTTTCTCGAACGACTTCGGCTCAACGGCCGGAGCGCCAGCTGGATTGAGCTTCTGCTCAACAACGGCTTCGTAGAAAGTAGATTGAATCAGATCGCCCAACGCTTCCTGACGCGCAGCGTCTTCATAACGCTGACGAATCACGCTCATCGGCACTTTGCCAGGACGGAAGCCAGGGACTTTGGCACGACGGGCAGTCTGCTGCAGACGCTTGTTGACTTCAGTCTCGATGCGCTCAACGGAAACGCCTACAGTCATGCGGCGCTCGAGAGCAGAAGTACTTTCAACAGAAACTTGCATTGATATTCCTCGTTGCACAGACATAAGCCGGCCGTTTACCGGCCCCAAATCAAGGGCATGCATTCTAGAGGGTCAATATGCAGAAGTCACCCTAAGAAGCAGGCGGCAAACGGGAGGGAGTTCTAAAAGATGGTGCGGACGGAGAGACTCGAACTCTCACACCTTGCGGCGCTGGAACCTAAATCCAGTGTGTCTACCAATTCCACCACGTCCGCGGGTAAAGCTTTATAAAAAACGCCAGGCGCTAACCTGGCGTTTT
>JAWWDH010000203.1:0-6318 GCA_033720015.1 Pseudomonas sp. | reverse complement strand
GCTTTGGCCGCGCTGTCTTGGCGCAACATGCCCACCATTACATGGCGCACCTGCACATCACCGGCCTCGACCCAAGGCCGCGCTTGTTTCCAGAACAGGTTGCAGTACGGGCAGTTGGGGTCGGAAAACACATAAACAATACGCGGCGCGCTGGTCTTGCCGTCGCTGATCCAGCTGCTGTTTTCCAGCTTGATCAGCATCTCCTTACCCTGCGGGCCGTATACCAGTCGGTCCAGCGGCTCACGGGAGAGGTCTTCACCTTGAGCGTTAAGCAGGCTGCCGACCAGCACGTGCTGACCATCGGCCGTCAGGTACAGGGCCACGCCCTGGCCGTTAAAGCGCGCGGCATACCCCTGCAGGCCGCTGGGCGCGTCAAAGCGCTGAATAATCTCGGCGCCACGCGCCTCGATCGCCTTGATCGCGGCCGGCCATTCCTCGGCCTGCGCCAGGGGTATCACCAAGAGAGTCGAGAGCAGTGCAGCCAGGTGGCTAGGTCGCAGCATGATTATTGTTCCTTCTTCAGTACTTCAAGCGCGCGAGCCAGGCTGGCGCGAGACAATTCGCCCAAGTGGCTGCCAACCTGGCGACCCTCGGCGTCGTAAAACAGGGTACTGGGCAACGCCATGGAGCCGACGTGCTGGCCCAGACGGCCGCCGCTGTCGAGTAATACGTTGTCCAAGCCGAGGGTTTCAGCGTCCAGGTATTGGTTGACCTCACCCTGGCCTTCACCTTGGTTGACGAACAGGATGGTCAGCTCGGGATGGTTGCGCTGCGCCTCGGCCAGCACCGGCATTTCCCGGCGGCACGGCGGGCACCAGGTGGCCCAGAGGTTGACCACCAGCGGTTTGCCAACATAGTCGTGCAGCGCTACCGTGGCGCCGTTGCTGTCTCTAAAGGACAACGATGGCAGCCGGGTGCCCTGCTCAAGCCCATACAGCGCCAGGCTGCCCAAGCCCCAGCTGAACACGCCCACGGCCAATGCGCAGGCCAAGGATTTTCTGATGGCCTGGGTGCGCCAGGCCTGCCAGGCACCTAACAGCAGAGCCGCCAGTACTCCAGGCCAGGCAATAAAACCACCGTCACGGATATCCAGCATCTGCCATGGTTGCTCGCGGTAGTGCTCAAAGTAGGCACCAACAAACGCCAGCCGTGCGACCAGCAGGGCCACCAGCAACAAGCGAAATAGCTGTTTTTCCGGATTGACCGCACTGCGCCGGCCGACGTACCAGCCGGTAAACGTCGCCAGCAGCAGGCTGATGATCAACAGTACATGGGCAGTGCTGAGCGCCAGGGGACCAACATTCACCGTTAGCATCAGCCGCGCTCCTGGGTGGTCGTCCATATCTGTAGAAATTGCTCGGCGTTCACCGCGCCAGTCATGCGCTGTGAACGGCGCTCCTCACCGTCAGGGCCAATCCACAGCAAGGTGGGTGGGCCTAACACCTGAAATCGCGCGAGCAGCGCACGGCTTGCTGCGTTGTTCGCTGTCACGTCGGGACGCAGCAGGCGAACGCCTTGCAGGCTGGCCTGCACTTCGGGATTAGCAAACACGGTTTTCTCCATGACTTTGCACGACACACACCAGTCGGCGTAGTAATCAATCAGCACCCACTGGCCCTCGGCCTTGGCTGCCGCCAGCTCCCGCTCCAGCGCGGCCGGCTCGTTCATGCCGACAAAGTGCTGTGCAGTCGGCGCGAATGCAACGCTGCTGCCGGCATACACCTTGAGCGGCTGCATGGGGTCGCTGGCACCGCCAGCGGCCCCCAATAACATCGCCACGCCCCAGATTCCGAGCAGCGCCGCACTGGCCTTACCAAGGCTGGCATGTTGCTGCAGCTGACGCGACAGTTGCAGCAAGGCACTGGCCAGCAGAATCAACAACGCGCCCCATAGGCCGAGCCATGTCGGCTCCGCCAGCAACGGCCGGACAACCAGCAGTGCAGTGAGCAGAAAGAGGAAGCCGAACAGCACCTTGACCCGATTCATCCACGCTCCGGGTTTTGGCAGGAAGCGATTGCCGAGGGTCACCAACACCACCAGCGGCATACCAATGCCCAGGCCCAAGGCGAACAACACCAGGCCACCGTGCAGCGCATCACCACTTTGCCCGATATACAGCAGCGCGGCGGCCAGCGGTGCGGTCATGCATGGCCCCACCAACACGCCGGAGAACACACCGAGCATGCCCGCACCGACCAGGCTGCCGCCTTGCTGCTTGCGCCCTGCATTTTCCAGGCGGTCACGCAGAGTTGCGGGTAACTGCAGCTCAAACAGGCCGAACATTGGCAAGGCCAGCAACACAAACAGCGTGGCGAAGCTGGCCAGCAGCCAGGGTTGTTGCAGCAACCCTTGCAAGTTGGCCCCCATCAACGCAGCCATCACGCCCAGCGCGGCATACACCAGCGCCATGCTCACCACATAGCTTGCAGCCAGCGCCAGGCCGCGCCGTGGTGAAGCGCCGCTGCCCACGACAATGCCTGCGAGAATGGGCAGCATCGGCAACGAACATGGGGCGAAGGCCAGCAGCAGGCCCAGGCCAAAGAACAGCAACAGACTCAAAACCAGGCTCTGGGATTGCAAACCGCCCGCCAAGGCCTGGTCCTGCGCCAGATCCGTGCTGCGCTTGCTCAGCCCGCCTGCGCCGGACAGATCAAGCTGCTGAGTCTGTGGTGGGTAGCACAGCCCCGCATCCGCACACCCTTGCCAGCCAAGCTGAACTCTGCCGTTAAGACCGGCTGGGAGCGTTAGCTCTAGGTGCTCGCGATAGATTTGCGAGTCTCCAAAAAACTCATCGCTATAAGGCAGCCCTGACGGTAATTCAGGCTCGACGCCTGCAGGCAAACCGCTGAACTGCATACGCTGCTGATAGAGGTAGTAACCGGGAGCAATGTTCCAGCGCAGCAGGGTTTCACCATTGCTCTGCGGCTCGACGTTAAGCGCAAACGCCTGCTCTACGGGAAGAAAATCGACCTGTTGAGTGTTGCCCAGCATCAGTGGCTTAGCGGAAAAACTGGAGGCCTGAACCGGCTGCAGCAAGCCAACCCAGAGCAGAGAAAACAACAGGAACGCCCGCATCGCTAACCACGCCTTTGCATATTGAGGCGCAGAGCATCGCAGTTGTCGGTTAAGTCAGGATTAACTCGGCGTTGTACAGCGCGGCCTGCCCTCAGCCGTTATCATTCCACGCCACGCGGTAACCCTGACTTAATCCTGCTGCTGAATACTGCACACCCTCCCACGGACCGGCTCCATGTACATATTGCTGACTGAAGATAACGCCCTGATTGCCAGTGGTGTCGTGGCCGGGCTCACCGCCCAGGGCTTTCGCGTGATGCATGCCGCTACAGCAGCTGAGGCCGAAGCCCTGTTGCGCTCGGTGCAGTTCGATGCATGGGTGCTGGATCTGGGCCTGCCGGATGAAGACGGTTTAAGCCTGCTGCGTCGCCTGCGCCAGCGCGGGATGAGCTTGCCCGTGTTGTTGCTGACAGCCCGCGACTCGGTAGCCGACCGCGTGTCGGGTCTACAGGAGGGGGCTGACGACTATTTGGTCAAACCGTTCGATTTGCGTGAGCTCGCCGCCCGCTTGCATGCCCTGCTACGCCGCGCGGCTGGGCGCGCCAGTTCACTGGTCGAACATGGCCCACTACGCTACGACCCGGTGGCTTGCCAGGCATTTTTGCATGAACAGCCGATCGACCTGTCGCGCCGCGAGCAGGTACTGCTGCAAGCGCTGCTGCACAACCCTCGCCGGGTGCTCAGTGGCGAACAGCTCAAGGATGCGGTCTACGGCCTTGACGGCGAGGTCGAGAGCAATGCCCTCAACGTGCATATTCACCATTTGCGGCGCAAGTTAGGCAGCGGCATCGTGGAGACAGTACGCGGCCTGGGTTACCGCCTCGGCCCCGCCGGCCACAATGAGGATCACACACCATGAGCCTACGCTTGCGCCTCAGCCTGATTCTCGGCTCTGCCTTTGTCCTGCTCTGGTCGCTGGCCGCCGTGTGGATGCTGTTCGATCTGCGTAACCAGCTGATGTTGACCCTCGATCAACGCCTGGCATCTTCAGCGCGCATGGTCTCAGGGTTGCTCTTACAACTGCCGCAACTGCAGCAAACCGAGGGCGGCGCTGCGCTCAGCACTGAACAGCTGGGTATGCCCGAAGGCATTGCCTGCCAGATCAGCTCGGTGCGTGGCGAGATTCTGGCCAGCAGTCGTGCCGCGCCGGGCAGCGCCCTGGGCGTGCAGGATAAGGGCTTCCATGAGCGCAATATTGACGGCGTCACCTGGCGCACCTTCACCTTGATCGAAGGTGACATGCGCGTGACCACAGCAGACCGCCTGGACGAACGCGCGACTCTGAAACGCTCGATCTTACTGGCGGCTGCAGCGCCTGTGCTGCTCGCGTTGATCGGCAGTTTGCTGGTGCTATGGGTTGGCCTGAGCCGTGAACTGTCGCCCTTACGGCGAATTCGCCAGGCATTGGCTCAGCGCAGCGCCGATTGCATCGAACCGCTGCATGTCGAAGGCCTGCCGCAAGAGCTACAACCGCTGGTAGCCACCCAGAATCAGCTGTTTCAACGCATTGGCCAGGCGATTGAGCGCGAACGACGGCTGACCGATGATGCCGCCCATGAGTTGCGCAGCCCGCTGACAGCGATCAAGACCCACCTGCAAGTGGCCAGCATGACTGAAGGTGCAACCGCCCGTCAGGCATTGGCGCAGGCCGAAGCCGGCACTGACCGCCTGCACCAGACTCTGGAGCAGCTATTGCTATTGGCACGCGTGGAAGGCCGCCTGCCGTTTGACGAAAACCTGCAATACAGCGCTGCTCAAGTGGCCGAGATGGCCATCAGCGACGCCCAGCAACCGGGCCAGCAGGCCATCGAACTGCACCTGCTCGATGCCAGCGCCCAACGCCTGCTGACGATGCCGCCGAGCTTGGCCATCGCCGCCTTACGCAACCTGCTGGACAACGCCCAGCGGCATAACTGCGCGAGTAGTGCTGTCAGTTTGCGCGTGCAGTTACGCGGGGAAAACGTCTGCTTTAGCGTGCAGGACTCGGGACCTGGGGTGGCTCCCGATAAAATCCCCCAGCTGACCGAGCGCTTCTGGCGCAACTCACCCGGTGACGGCAGCGGCCTGGGCCTTTCAATCGTCAACGCTATCGCTGAGCGCTGCGGTGGCGCACTCGAGTTTGTGAACACCGACAGTGGCCTGTGCGTGAATTTAGTGGTGATGAGCAGAACGGCCACTCACGCGCCCGAGAACATCGGCTATTAGCAGACGAAGGCGGCTTTGAGCCGATTAAGCCACCAACGCCTCCCGGGCGACCTACCCGCCACATTCAGTATGGCCTGCCCCGTGTTCTGATCCGCTTTTTATTTGAAAACCTGAGTCTGTAATCCAAACAGCCGTGCTCGCATAGTGCGCCTCGCCTGATAAAGCCCGACGAGGCCCGTAATGAGCGAACGCATACCCGCGCAAATCATCGAAACCATCGACATGCGCCAGCCTATCCGCCTGACCCCGTCCCAGGCTGGCGGGCCGATTCATACTCGCAGCTTCAGTGGCCTTTTTCGCAATCTGCGCCTATACGGTGCAGGCCTGCTGTTTCTGATTTTCTTCGGCACCGCCTGGCTCGACTGGGACGGTCGCCAGGCCGTGCTGTGGAACCTCGCCGAGCACCGTTACTACATCTTCGGCGCGACCTTCTGGCCGCAGGATTTCATCTTGCTCTCGGCGCTGCTGATCATTGCCGCATTCAGCTTGTTCACCGTCACCGTGGTGGCCGGGCGCGTCTGGTGCGGCTACACCTGCCCGCAGAGCGTGTGGACCTGGGTGTTTATGTGGGCGGAGAAAGTCACCGAAGGTGAGCGCCACCAACGGGTCAAACTGGATGCCGCGCCCTGGTCGCTGAACAAACTGCTGCGGCGCAGTGCCAAACACAGCATTTGGCTGGCTGTCAGCCTGCTCACGGCGCTGACCTTTATTGGCTATTTCACGCCGATCCGCGCGCTAAGCAACGACCTGCTGCGCCTGCAACTGGACGGCGGCACGCTGGTCTGGCTGCTGTTCTTTATGGCAGCCACCTACCTCAACGCCGGTTGGCTGCGCGAGAAAGTCTGCGTGCACATGTGCCCGTACTCGCGCTTTCAGAGTGCGATGTTCGACGACGACACCCTGCTGGTGGCCTACGACACCAAGCGCGGCGAAGGCCGTGGCCCGCGCAAGAAAGACAGCGACCACAAGGCTGAGGGCCTGGGCGATTGCATCGACTGCCAGATGTGCGTGCAGGTCTGCCCGACCGGCATCGATATC
>JAWWDH010000202.1:0-6320 GCA_033720015.1 Pseudomonas sp. | reverse complement strand
GGTGCCAATCGGCACTGGCGAGTTGCGGATGATCCACTCGCGGGTTTCGTGAATGTGCTTGCCGGTGGACAGGTCCATCACCGTGTCCGAACCCCAGCGAATGCCCCAGGTCAGCTTGGCCACTTCTTCTTCAATCGAAGACCCCAGCGCCGAGTTGCCGATGTTGCCGTTGATCTTCACCAGGAAGTTGCGGCCGATGATCATCGGCTCCAGCTCGGTGTGGTTGATGTTGGCCGGGATGATCGCGCGACCACGGGCGATCTCGTCACGGACGAATTCAGGGGTAATTATTTTCGGCACGCTAGCGCCGAAGCTGTGGCCAGCGTGTTGCTGCTCAAGCAGACCGGCGGAGCGGGCCACTTCCAGCTTCATGTTCTCGCGGATGGCGACGTATTCCATCTCGGCGGTGATGATGCCTTTGCGTGCGTAGTGCATCTGACTGACGTTGGCCCCGGGCTTGGCGCGGCGCGGGTTATTCACGTGGGCGAAACGCAGCTTGGTCAGCTCGGCATCCGCCAAGCGCTGCTGGCCGAAGTTCGAGCTGAGGCCGCTCAGGCGCTCGGTGTCGCCGCGCGCCTCGATCCACGGCGAGCGCACATCGGCCAGGCCTTTACGCACGTCGATGATGACGTTGGGGTCGGTGTAAGGGCCGGAAGTGTCGTAGACCACCACGGGCGCGTTGACCTCGCCGCCAAAGTCAGTGGGGGTAAAGTCCAGGCTGATTTCACGCATCGGCACGAGAATGTCCGGGCGCGAGCCCTGCACATAGACTTTGTGCGAACGCGGGAAGGGTTGAATCGACTGCTGGTCGACCTGAGCGGACTCACTCAGCATCGGGTTCAGATTTTTTTCTTGTGTGCTCATCGGCGGCTCTCCAGGGCTAGATGTCGGAGCGAACCTGGACGGACGAGCAGCGTGAGACGCACCTGGAGCGGTGCCAGAGGCTCAACCAGAGGAAAGGCGAGCACATCTTGTTCCCTACGCAGGCTTTAACCTGATCAGGTTCAACGGGATCCGGCAGCTGCCAATCTCAGCCCCGCAATTGGGGCACCCCGACAAGAACGCGGCCAGTCTAATCAACCCCGGCGAATAAAACCAACCCACGAGTCAAAACCCATGACCCGCACGTCGCTTTGTGACGAAACAGTGCGCCCTGCTTAATTGTTGCACTCAGGCAACATAGCTTGCTGCAAACTACACTGCTGCGGCCATAACGGCCCTTGACCCTCTGGGCACGGCCCCTTAGCCTTGCCGATTACCGCCAAAACCAGGATCACCCTCATGTTGCGCAGACTTTCTCTGGCTCTCGCTGTGGCCGCCGCGTCCAACGCAATGGCTTGGGCTGACCAAGCCCCACTGTCCACCAAAACTGACCTGGTCACGGTGTACCAAGAAGCCGCCGCCAACAACGCCGACCTGGCCGCCGCCCGCGCAGACTATAAAGCGCGCAGCGAAGTGGTACCCCAGGCCCGCGCCGGCCTGCTGCCAAACCTCTCGGCCGGTGCCAACCTGAGCGACACCCGCACCCAGATTGACTCGCCCGCCAACACCAGCTCGCGCAGCGGCATGGTCTACCAGGCCAACCTGAGCCAGCCGCTGTTCCGTGCGGACCGCTGGTTCCAGCTGCAAGCTGCACAAGCGATCGACGAGCAAGCGGCGCTGGAGCTGTCTGCAACCGAGCAAAATCTTATTCTGCAAAGTGCTGAGTCGTATTTCGCCGTGCTGCGCGCGCAAGACAACCTGGCATCGACCAAGGCTGAAGAAGCCGCATTCAAGCGCCAACTGGATCAATCCAACGAGCGCTTCGATGTCGGCCTGTCGGATAAAACCGACGTGCTGGAAGCCCAGGCGGGCTTCGACACCGCCCGCGCCAACCGCATCATCGCTCAACAGCAGGTAGAGAATGCCTTCGAAGCGCTGATCACCCTGACCAACCGTGACTTCGTCGCCCTGGAAGGTATCGAGCACAGCCTGCCGATCCTCGCACCGACGCCGAATGACGCCAAAGCCTGGGTCGACACCGCCGCTGCACAGAACCTCAATTTGCAAGCCAGCAACTACGCCGTTGAAGCCGCGGAAGAAACCCTGCGCCAGCGTAAATCCGGCCACGCGCCGACCCTGGATGCGGTGGCCAGCTACCAGAAGGGCGACAACGACAGCCTGGGCTTCAGCAACAGCGCCGCCACCGTCAACCGCTTCAGCGGTGATGTCGAGCAACGCTCGATTGGCCTGCAATTGAATATCCCGCTGTACAGCGGCGGCCTGACCAGCTCGCAGGTACGCGAGTCCTATCAGCGCCTGAATCAGAGCGAGCAGCTGCGTGAAAGCCTGCGCCGCCAGGTGGTGCAGAACACCCGCAACCTGCACCGCGCGGTCAACACCGACGTGGAAACCGTGCAGGCGCGCAAGCAGTCGATCATCTCCAACCAAAGCGCCCTGGAAGCCACCGAAATCGGCTACCAGGTCGGCACCCGCAACATCGTTGACGTACTCGATGCTCAGCGCCAGCTGTACAGCTCGGTGCGCAACTACAACAACGCGCGCTACGACTACATCCTCAACAACCTGCGCTTGAAGCAGGCGGCCGGCACCCTTAGCCCGGACGACCTCAGCGCGCTGGAGCAGTACCTGAAGTCCGATTACAACCCGGATAAAGACTTCCTGCCGCCGGACCTGGCCAAAGCAGCCGAAGCGCAGCTGCGCGGCAACTCAGACTACTGAGTTTGCTACACAAAAAAGCCCGCTGAGTTCAGCGGGCTTTTTTGTGAATACGGCTTTTACCCCAGACCATGACTGCGGATGACTAGCCCAACAACCGCCCAAGGCCTGCCAGCAACCGCACCAGCGCGCCCTGGTTGGCCCGCATCACGGCCAACCCTGCAGTGCGCATGGTTTCAGCGGTTTCAGGTTCACGCCACAACTGCGCGACACGCTGCGCCAGCACGTCGGCATCTGCTACTTCGCTTAGCGCCCCAGCGGCGCGCAACTGCGCGGCAATCTCCAAAAAGTTGAACAGGTGCGGGCCACTCAGCACCGGTTTGCCCAGCGCCGCCGGCTCCAGCAGGTTATGCCCGCCATTGGCAACCAAACTGCCACCGACGAAGGCGCTATCGGCCAGCGCATAGAGAAACAGCAGCTCGCCCATGGTGTCGCCGAGTAGCACCTGATCATCTGCCTGCACGGCGGCTGCCATGGAGCGGCGACGGGTGCTGAAGCCTTGCCGTTGGCACAACTCAAAAACCGTATTGAAGCGTTCAGGGTGACGCGGCACTAGGATCAACAACGCATCTGGCTGGTGCTTGAGCAACTGGCGATGAGCGGCGAGAACGCTCTCATCCTCACCGGCATGGGTGCTGGCGGCGATCCACACCGGGCGCGACTCAGCTTGCCACTGCTCGCGCAACAGCGCGGCACGGCTGAGCAAGGCGGGATCAATGGTCAGGTCAAACTTGATCGAGCCAGTGACCTCGACGCATTCGTCACGCGCACCCAGGCTGCGAAAACGCTCGGCCTCACGCGCGGTTTGCACGGCGATCAAATCCAGTTCAGCGAGCATCGGCGCAGTCAGTTTGGCAAAGCGCGCATAGCCACGCGCTGAACGTTCGGACAACCGCGCATTGGCCAGCGCCACCGGAATACCGCGCAGGGCACACTGATGAATGTGGTTGGGCCACAGTTCGGTTTCCATAATCACCGCCAGCTTGGGCTGCACACGGTTGAGAAAGCGTGCGGCGGCCCAAGGTAGGTCATAGGGCAAATAGCAGTGCTGCACACGGCCGCTATACTCGACGCCGCCGAACATGGCCTGAATGCGCTCCGAGCCGGTCGGCGTCATGCAAGTGATGGTAATCGGCATATCCGGGTAGCGCACCAGCAACTCACGCACCAGCGGCGCAGCGGCGATGCTCTCGCCCACCGACACCGCATGCAGCCAGATCCCGCCAGGCTTGAGTGCTGGCAGGCCCACAGCAAAACGCTCGCCGATGCGTTTGGCATACGCCGGCGCTTGCCTGGCGCGCCAAGCTAGACGCCCGGCGACCAGCGGCAGGCCAAGATGAAACAACAGGGTGTAGAGGCTTCTATTCATGGCGCGCAGCTTATGCACTTTAGGAAAAGGCGTCGAGTCACGCTCAACCAATCGCCTGCAGGTGCGTGGCAAAACACTCGGCCAGCCACAACGCCGCCGGCCCATGTGCCTCATCGCGACGGCAGACCAGCTCCACCACCAGCGGCGGCGGCGTCCAGTCACTGCTCAGCTCAACCAATTGGCCCTGATAAGTCGGGTACTGCACCACATGACGCGGCAGCCAGGCCCAGCCCAGATTACGCATCAACAGCTCTGCCATAGCGTAGAAACTGTCAGCCCGCCAAACCGATGGGCTGATTTGCTCGCCACCCGGGTAATGACTGTCCTGCGGCGCCATCAGCAATTGCCGGTGGCGCGCCAGTTCGCGCCGATCAGCATGCCCCATATGCGCCAGAGCATGTCCGGCACCGCACACGGTAACCATCTCTATGGTGCCCAAGCGCTGGCGCTCCAGAGCGTCAGGCATATGCTCGTGGTGGAACAACAGACCGAGATCGGCGCGATGCTCCAGCAACTTGCGCGCGACATCCCCCTGGGCACCGCTGGCCAGTTGCACTTCCAACAGCGGGAACTGCTGGGCCAGCGCCTCCAGACTATCGAGCACCGGCTGATAAGGCATCGCCTCATCCTGAGCCAGGCGTAAGCGCACTTCTTCGCCACGCGCCAGACCCAGCGCTCGGCCGTCCAGGCGCTGACACTGGCGCAGCACCTCGCGCGCCTCCTCAAGCAAAGCCGCCCCCGCATCGGTCAGGTGCGGCTGGCGACCGCTACTACGGGTGAATAGCAGCACACCGAGATCATCTTCCAACTGGGCGATCGCGCTGCTCACCGCCGATTGCGCACGCTGCATCTGCCGCCCAACAGCAGAAAACGACTGCCCTTCGGCCACACTGACAAACAAGCGGATTTGCTCAAGGTTCCACTGCATACCCATCTCCAAATCAGATAGGCAATCACTTTATCCCATCAGCCCAGCCACTAGAATGGCCGCAGTCCTACTTGGAGGCCTGCACATGAGCGGCTATCTCTACCTCGCTGTTGCCATCACCGCTGAAGTCATCGCCACCACCTCAATGAAGGCCCTGGATGGCTTCAACAAGCCCCTCCCCTTACTGCTGGTGGTGGTTGGCTATGCCATCTCGTTCTGGATGCTCAGTTTGGTGGTGAAAACCATCCCGGTGGGCGTCGCCTATGCCGTCTGGGCCGGCCTGGGCATCGTCCTGGTGAGCATCGCTGCGGTGTTTCTCTACCAGCAGAAGCTGGATCTTCCGGCCATGCTCGGCATGGGCCTGATCGTCGCCGGCGTGGTGGTGATTCAACTGTTCTCACACAGCGTCGGGCATTGACCCAGACGCGAGCGGGTTATACTGCGCGCCTGTTTTCCCGGTGAGACGCATGCATGTCCCAGGCATTAAGCACTGATGTTTTGATCGTTGGCGGCGGTGTTGCCGGCCTCTGGCTGAACGCACGCCTACGCCGCCAGGGCTTTGCCACCGTGCTGGCGGAGAGCGCCAGCCTGGGCGGCGGGCAGAGCGTGAAATCCCAGGGCATCATCCACGGCGGCGCCAAATACGCGCTGCATGGCGCGCTGACCGGCGCCTCCGAAGCGATCGCCGACATGCCACGGCGCTGGCGTAAGGCCCTGGCCGGCAACGGCGAACTGGACCTCTCTGGCGTGCGCCTGCTCTCTGACGCCCACTACCTGTGGTCGCCCGGTAGCCTGGCTGGCAATATCACCAGCTTTTTCGCCAGCAAGGCCGTGCGCGGCCGCGTCGACCAGGTCAAAGGCGAACAACTGCCGCCGGCCCTGCAGCACCCAACATTCAAGGGTAAGGTCTACCGCTTGGCCGAACTGGTGCTGGATGTGCCGAGCCTGATCAGTCGCCTGAGCGAATTAGCCGGTGATGGCTTGCTGGCTGGCGAACGCATCCTGCCGCTGCGAGAGAATGACGCGCTGGTCGGCCTGATCATCGATGGCCGCGAAGTACGCGCACAGCGCATTATCCTCAGCGCCGGGGCCGGCAACGCCGAACTCCTCAATGCGCTTGGCCTCAGCCAGCCGGCGCAACAACTGCGCCCGCTGCATATGGTGCTGGTTAAAGGGCCAACCCTGAAACCGCTGTATGCCCACTGCCTGGGCGGCGGACCGAAGCCGCGCGTGACTATCACCACCCACCCGGCCGCCGATGGTCAGTGGGTCTGGTACCTGGGGGGCGACCTGGCCGAAGCCGAT
>JAWWDH010000201.1:0-6343 GCA_033720015.1 Pseudomonas sp. | reverse complement strand
GTCCCTGGCACCTTGTTGAACCCAGGCCACGATCAACGCGATGTCTTCGTCATCGAGAAACGGCGGGCCGTCATGCGGCATACGCGGCCGCGCTTGGCCGCGTATGCGTCGTACCAGTTCGCTGGCCTCCGGTGCACCCGGCACCACGCGGGCGCGATCGGCACTGCTGATAACCTCGGCGTAAGACGCCAGTATGTAACCTTCGGGTGCGGAACCGAGCAGCCCATTAGTTGAATGGCACTTGGCGCAACGCAAGGTGAGCAGGGGCTCAACATGGCTGTAGTTAACGGGCTCACCGGCCGCCGGGCGAGCTGGCGGGGCGGCTGGCAAGATTGTTGGGCCTGGTTGCAGGCCCTCGTTGACCCAGCGCTCGAATAGATTGATTTGTTCATCGCTGAGGTACGGCGGGCCGGTCATGGGCATGCGCGGCAGGCTGCTGCCTTTTAGGCGTTGGATCAGTTCACTGCCCTCAGCATCACCCGGCTTAACGATAGGGCCGCGGCGGCTGCCGCTCAGCAGGTGTTCCAAACTGTCGAGAGCCAGATCCAGCGGTGGCTGTGGCCCGGCATGGCATAGCACGCAGCGGCTGTGCAGGATCGGCGCAAGATCGCGGTAAGTCACTGGCGTTTGCCCTAGGCTCTGATTGGCTATCAGCAATACCAGCCAATAGAGCGGCCAACGCGGCAACATAGCAGCGGGCATACGACCCACCTCCCATTAGAGGTTTGTGTATTCAGCCTAGCTGTTATGTGTGTGCCTGTGAGTGGCTATGTGAGTCGAGCAGATTGTGTGCTGAGAGCCCGCCGCACCACTCTTGAATAACGACGGTGTGTCGTCATTGCAGTGGCTAGCTCAACGCTCAGTATCGGGTCCTTGAGGGGTATCTGCATGACGTGGTGGATTGCGTCTGAGCAGTGGGAAGGCGATCAGCGCGATGCGCAGCCAGCGTCGCCAATGGCCACGGCGAATGCCAACAGTGGCCATCAGCAGCGCACTGCCTGCAACCCAAAACGGTGCATTGCTGTTGCCCAGTTCTTCGCGCCAGTGCTTGCGTAAATGCTGCGCTTGGCGCAGCGGTTGCAGCATCACCAGGGTTTCGTGGCGCAGTTCCTGGCGATGCATTTCCAGGCGCATGCGCAGCAAGGTTTTGCGCAGCTCGCGGCGCGAGGCCTTAGCGGGTAGCTCGTGGGTATTCATGGCAGCAGTTGCTCACGGTCGCGGGCCAGCTCTTCAAGGCTGGCGCTGAAAGGTGCTGGCGCGTTGCGTATACGCTGCAACAGTGCAATCAAGGCGCTTAGCAGGCCCAGTGCATAGAAGGCGCACAGACCGCTGATAACCAACAGGCGATGGCTTTCCCAGAAGGCAATCAACAGCGCCGCCGACAGGCCGATGATCAGCAGTAGGCCAAACAGCAGGCCTAAACTGGTTAGCACCAGCAGGCTGAGGGTGTGGCTTTGCTGCTCTTTGAGTTCTTCACCAAGCAGCGCGATATGGCCTTGTAGTAACCCCAGCAAGGCGCTGGCAAATCGCCGTGGCGAACTGCCGCGGCTTGGCGGGGTAGGGGGTGCTGCATCCATTGAGTTTCTCTTTAGCGTCGGGAGATCAGCATACCCAGCAGTAAGCCGATAGCGGCAGCAACGCCGAGGGTTTGCCAAGGGTGAGTCTGCACATAGCCTTCGGTGGCTTCAAGGGCGGCTTTGCCGCGTGCCTGCAGGGCGTCTTCGGCGTTGTGCAGGGTGCCGCGTGCACGACCTAAGCTGCTGCGGATCTGCTCGCGCAATTCCTCGGCCTGCTCACCTGCGAGGCTGGCGGAATGCTGCAGCAAACTTTCGGTGTCACGTACCAGTGCCTGGAATTCTTCGAGTAACTGATCCTGGTTGGACGATACGGGAGTCTTACGTGCCATGGTGTCTCTCCTTTTGACTTACAGAGCAGTGTAGGGGGTTCGAGTGCCTTGTAGGGCAGTGGTTCCTTTTTTCTTCAGCGTGCAGAAATTGCGGTTTCAGTAATGACTGGTATAGCGCTTGCATTACCTTGGTGCGCGCTCTTGTTCAGGTGCTCTTTTATAGCGCTGCAAGGGGTTTGGCCAGGACGCCGTGGTGCACCACTAACTTATTAATAACTATGGAATAAGTACTTCGAGGCCAGGTTTAGGTAGCACTCATGTGGTGCTGTGTAGGCCCGGCGTTGGCAGAGTGGATGAGGATTGATGCTGCTATCTGGTGCGCATTTTTCGCTTTGTGATCCGCTTTGGTGCTTTTTCCCCGCTACGGAGTTTTCTTCGCAGATGGAAAACATTAACAGTGCTGTAGAAACTCTGATTCACGGCTCCAATACTCTGTTTATTCTGCTCGGTGCGGTGATGGTGCTGGCCATGCATGCCGGCTTTGCCTTCCTTGAAGTCGGCACCGTGCGGCAGAAGAATCAGGTCAACGCCTTGTCGAAGATCATCTCCGATTTTGCGGTATCGGCCCTGGCGTACTTCTTTGTCGGTTACTGGATCGCCTACGGCGTGACGTTCCTTGAGCCGGCTAGTGTGCTGACTGAGGGGAATGGCTACGGCCTGGTGAAGTTCTTCTTTCTACTGACCTTCGCGGCGGCCATCCCGGCGATTATTTCCGGTGGCATTGCTGAACGCGCCAAGTTCGGCCCGCAGCTGTGTGCGACGGTGCTGATCGTGGCCTTTATCTACCCGTTCTTCGAGGGGATGATCTGGAATGGCAATTACGGCGTGCAGGCTTGGCTGGAGGCGCAGTTTGGTGCGGCCTTCCATGACTTCGCCGGCTCGGTGGTCGTGCATGCGATGGGCGGCTGGCTGGCTTTTGGTGCGGTGATTCTGTTGGGCCGGCGTGATGGGCGTTATCGCGACGGTCGACTGGTGGCGTTTGCGCCGTCGAACATTCCGTTTCTCGCCCTTGGTTCGTGGATTCTGATCATCGGCTGGGATGGCTTTAACGTGATGAGTGCACAGACCATCGGCAGCGTCAGCGGCCTGGTAGCCGTCAACACGTTGATGGCGATGGTCGGTGGCACCGTGGCGGCGTTGTTGGTCGGGCGCAATGACCCAGGCTTTCTGCACAACGGCCCGCTGGCTGGTCTGGTGGCGGTGTGTGCCGGTTCTGACCTGATGCACCCGGTCGGAGCCCTGGCCACCGGCGCCATTGCAGGTGCGCTGTTTGTCTGGGCATTTACCGCGACCCAGGTGAAGTGGAAGATCGACGACGTGCTTGGCGTATGGCCGCTACATGGTCTGTGCGGCGTCTGGGGCGGTATTGCCTGTGGCATCTTCGGCCAGCAGGCGCTGGGCGGCCTCGGTGGTGTTAGCCTGATCAGCCAGTTTATCGGCACTGCGCTGGGCGTGTTGGTGGCCTTGATTGGCGGCCTGCTGGTGTACGGCGTGCTGAAACACAGCGTCGGTATCCGCTTGAGCCAGGAGCAGGAGTACTACGGCGCCGACCTCTCGGTACATAAGATCGGCTCGACTAGCCAGGACGGATGACTCAGGGGTAAAGCAAAAGGCTATGTACCCGTTAACTGTTGCAAGGAGTAAGCCGAAGGTGTGTGCTCATCAAGGAGTACCGTTATGGATGCCCAATCGCTCCAACACTTGCTGGCCCGAATTGGCCAGCTTGCGGTCAAGCAGAAGTCCATTGTTCTGCACTTTCTCCAAATCAACGTGCGGCAAGATGGCTTCACCGAGGCCATTCCTGATCTGAAAGCCTGCCCGCACTGTGCGGCTAATGCCTTGCAGCCAGCCTCATGGTGACGTAGTGATGGCTTGCAGTGTTGTCGAAAGAAGGCCGTGGAGATAACGCACCGGAGCATCTTTCCCAGCGGTAAGCGCCGTTTACGCAGGGGGGCTACGCCAGCGTGCTCCAGCGCCTGCTCAACCAGGGGGAGGGCGAGCAACGAATCCAATCCATCGATTTAGGGGGGGAGGAGTTGTGGGTGAGTTCCAGTGCCCGGGCGAGGCGCATAAAAAATCCGATGCCTATTCAGGCATCGGGTTTTTATTTCTTGCGGCCAAAGGTCAAGCGACAGGGCTTAACTGATCGGCATTACGCGCGATGCGGCCCTTTTTATGTCTGGGTAGTTACAGTGGGCTGACGCGAATCAGCAGGCCCAAGCTGCCGTTATCGACAAAGGTCAGTTCAGCGCTTTTCAAGCGACTGCTTTGCTTGATGCGCTCGCTGTCGGTGATGTTGCCGTTGGCGTCAAACTGGTTGACCCATACGTCGCTGTCCAGCTCGATCATGCGGCCTGCTTTAAGGTTGATGGTGCCTTCCACAGGGTAATGGCCGAACTGTTGGTTGCCGCTACTGATGGCGGCGCGGCTGCTTGATTCGCCCAGGCGCTGTGACCAGGCTTTGTGCAGCAATACCTGGTAGTCACTGGAGGCGTTGAGTGTGCCGGCTTCGGCATTCAGTGCCGTGCTGCGGCTGTTGCTGTCATCCACCGCGAGGGCGTTCTGCGCCCAGTTGTCGGGCGCCAGCTGGCCGGCCGAGACCGGTTCCGCCGACTGGCGAAATACGATCACTTCAACCTGGTACAGGCTTTCGGCCAGAGCGCTCGTGCTGCTGAGCACGCATAGCAGAACAAGCGGCAGCAGAGCCAGGGTGCGGAGTGCGCGCATGGATATTCCTTTAAGTGGCGGGAGTCAGGCGCTCAAACAGCGCTTCCAGGGTATTGAATCGTTCTTCCGGGCGCTCCATCGGCACCTGGAATTTGAACAGCGTTGCGCCTTCGAACTTGTAACGGTTCGGTGCGCCCTGGATCAGCTTGATCAGGGTGAGTGGGTCGACACAGGTGTCGACAGCAAACTCAATGCGCCCGCCTTGCGGCCCAGCGTCGACTTTTTTGATACCGAGCTTTTCCGCCTGCAATTTCAGCAAGGTGATGCGTATCAGGTTCTTGCTCGGCTCCGGTAGCAGGCCGAAGCGATCAATCATCTCCACTTGCAGCTCTTTCAAGCTGTCTTCGTCGGCGGCGTTGGCGATGCGCTTGTACATGATCAGGCGTGCGTGCACGTCCGGCAGGTAGTCGTCGGGGATCAGTGCTGGTACACGCAGGTTGATCTCAGGGCCGCCGCCGAGCGGCTGGTCGAGATTGGGTTGCTCACCTTTGCGGATCGACTTCACCGCGCGCTCGAGCATTTCCATATACAGGGTAAAACCGACCGCCTGGATCTGCCCACTTTGGCCGTCGCCGAGCAACTCGCCAGCGCCGCGAATTTCCAGGTCGTGGGTGGCGAGTAAAAAGCCTGCGCCAAGGTCCTGCGCGCCGGAGATGGCTTCCAGGCGCTTCTGGGCATCGTCGGTCATTTGCTTGCGTGGCGGCGTCAGTAGGTAGGCGTAGGCCTGGTGGTGGCTGCGGCCAACGCGGCCACGCAGTTGGTGCAGTTGGGCCAGACCGAACTTGTCGGCACGCTCGATGATGATGGTGTTGGCGCTCGGCACGTCGATGCCGGTTTCGATGATGGTCGAGGCGATCAGCACGTTGAAGCGCTTGTGATAAAAGTCGCCCATCACTTGTTCCAGTTCGCGCTCGCGCATCTGCCCGTGACCGATGCCAATCCGCGCTTCCGGCACCAGTTCGGCGAGGTCGGCGGCGCATTTCTCGATGGTTTTTACATCGTTGTGCAGGTAGTAAACCTGACCGCCGCGCAGCAGTTCACGCAGCAGCGCTTCCTTGATGGTCGGGTTGTTCTGCTCCATCACAAAGGTGCGCACCGACAGGCGGCGCGCCGGCGGCGTCGCGATGATCGATAGATCGCGCATGCCGGCAACGGCCATGTTCAGAGTGCGCGGAATCGGCGTGGCCGTGAGGGTGAGGATATCGACCTCGCTGCGCAGGGATTTCAGCTGTTCTTTCTGGCGTACACCGAAGCGGTGCTCTTCATCAATGATCACCAGACCCAGGTTGTTGAACTTGACGTCGTCCTGCAGCAGCTTGTGGGTGCCGATGACGATATCGACTTTGCCTTCGGCCAGTTGCTGCATGGCCTCGCTGACTTCCTTGGCGCTCTTGAAACGGCTCATCACCTCGACCTTGACCGGCCAATCGGCGAAGCGGTCGCGGAAGCTGTTGTAGTGCTGCTGGGCGAGCAGGGTAGTGGGCACCAGTACCGCCACCTGCTTGCCGCCATGCACGGCGATAAAGGCCGCGCGCATGGCTACTTCGGTCTTGCCGAAACCCACATCGCCACACACCAGGCGGTCCATCGGCTTGGCGGAGAGCATGTCGCTGTACACCGCTTCGATGGCTGTTTGTTGGTCCGGGGTTTCCTCGAAGGGGAAGCCGGCGCTGAAGGTGCTGTAATCGGCCTTTGGGTCGGCAAAGGCAT
>JAWWDH010000200.1:0-6360 GCA_033720015.1 Pseudomonas sp. | reverse complement strand
CCTTTCGCCTGCGCAAAGCTGGTGCTTTGACCTGCGCGCACGGTAAGTTATTGAATTGGAAAGTAATTGCCTTGCAAAAGGTCGTCTGGTGAGGGTCTCTATGAAAGCAGGTTTGTACCGTCCTGATGAGTTCAAGGATAACTGTGGCTTCGGCCTTATCGCCCATATGCAGGGTGAAGCTAGCCATCACCTGCTGCAGACCGCGATTGAAGCCCTGACATGCATGACCCACCGTGGCGGGATCAACGCCGACGGTAAAACCGGTGACGGCTGTGGTCTGCTGATTCAGAAGCCTGATACTTTCCTGCGGGCCATGGCCCAGCAGCACTTTGCCGTTGAGCTGCCCAAGCAGTATGCCGTCGGTATGGTGTTCCTCAACCAGGACCCGGTGAAAGCCGAGGCTGCCCGCGAGAATATGAATCGCGAGATTCTGGCCGCCGGCCTGAGCCTGGTTGGCTGGCGCAAAGTGCCAATCGACACCAGCGTGCTCGGGCGCCTGGCCCTTGAGCGCCTGCCGCAGATCGAGCAGGTGTTTGTCGGTGGCGAAGGCCTGTCCGATCAGGAGTTCGCGATCAAGCTGTTCAGTGCCCGTCGCCGTTCATCCGTGGCCAATGCCGCGGACAGCGACCACTACATTTGCAGCTTCTCGCACAAGACCATCATCTACAAAGGCCTGATGATGCCGGCCGACCTGCAGCAGTTCTACCCGGACCTGGGTGACGAGCGCCTGCAGACCGCTATCTGCGTATTCCATCAGCGCTTTTCCACCAACACCCTGCCGAAGTGGCCGCTGGCTCAGCCGTTCCGCTTTCTGGCGCACAACGGTGAAATCAACACCATCACCGGTAACCGTAACTGGGCACAGGCGCGCCGCCTGAAGTTCGCCAACGATCAGATCTTTGATCTGGACGACCTCGGCCCGCTGGTTAACCGCGTCGGCTCGGACTCCTCAAGCATGGACAACATGCTCGAGCTGATGGTCACCGGCGGCATCGACTTGTTCCGCGGCGTGCGCATGCTGATTCCGCCAGCCTGGCAGAACGTCGAGACCATGGACGCCGATCTGCGCGCGTTCTACGAATACAACTCCATGCACATGGAGCCGTGGGATGGTCCGGCCGGTGTAGTACTCACCGACGGTCGTCATGCCGTGTGCCTGCTCGACCGTAACGGTCTACGTCCGGCGCGCTGGGTCACGACCAAGAATGGCTACATCACCCTGGCCTCAGAAATCGGCGTGTGGAATTACCAGCCTGAAGATGTGGTTGCCAAGGGCCGTGTCGGCCCGGGTCAGATTCTCGCAGTCGACACCGAAACCGGGCAGATTCTTGGTAGCGACGACATCGACAACCGTCTGAAGTCGCGCCATCCCTACAAGCAATGGATGCGCAAGAGCGCGCAGCGTATTCGCGCGACTCTGGAAGACCGTGACCACGGTTCGGCCTTCTACGAGCCGAACCAGCTCAAGCAGTACATGAAGATGTACCAGGTCACCTTCGAGGAGCGTGATCAAGTGCTGCGTCCGCTCGGCGAGCAGGGCCAGGAAGCTGTGGGCTCGATGGGTGATGACACGCCGATGGCGATTCTTAGCCAGCGCGTGCGTTCGCCATACGACTACTTCCGTCAGCAGTTTGCCCAGGTTACCAACCCGCCGATCGACCCGCTGCGTGAATCCATCGTCATGTCGCTGGAGATCTGCCTCGGCGCCGAGCGCAATATCTTCGAAGAGTCGCCCGAGCATGCTGCGCGGGTGATTCTCAGCAGCCCGGTGATCTCGCCGGCCAAGTGGCGTGCGCTGATGAACCTGGATCGCCCAGGCTTTGAGCGCCACTTCATCGACATGAACTACGACGAGTCGCAGGGCCTGGAAGCCGCCGTGCGTAACATGGCGGATCAGGCTGAAGAAGCCGTGCGCGCGGGCAAGGTGTTGCTGGTGCTGTCTGACCGCAACATCGCGCCGGGCAAACTGCCGGCGCACGCCTCGCTGGTCACTGGTGCAATTCACCACCGCCTGACCGAGAAAGGCCTGCGGTGCGACTGCAACATTCTGGTCGAGACTGCCACCGCTCGCGACCCGCACCACTATGCGGTGCTGCTCGGCTTCGGCGCGTCGGCGGTCTACCCGTACCTGGCTTACGAAGTGCTGGGCGACCTGATTCGCACCGGCGAAGTGCTGGGCGATCTGTATGAAGTGTTCAAGTACTACCGCAAAGGCATCTCCAAAGGCCTGCTGAAGATCCTCTCGAAGATGGGCATCTCCACCGTGGCGTCTTACCGCGGCGCGCAGTTGTTTGAGGCGGTCGGCCTGGCCGATGACGTCACTGAGCTGTGCTTCCGTGGTGTGGCCAGCCGCATCAAGGGCGCGCGTTTCGTCGATATCGAAGCCGAGCAGAAGTTGCTGGCGGCCGAAGCGTGGAATGCGCGCAAGTCGATCCAGCAGGGTGGTTTGCTCAAGTTCGTCTACGGCGGCGAATATCACGCCTACAACCCGGACGTGGTAAACACCTTGCAGGCCGCTGTGCAGCAGGGCAGCTACGAGAAGTTCAAGGAATACACCACGCTGGTTGATACGCGTCCGGTGTCGATGTTGCGTGATCTGCTGCAGTTGAAGCTGGCCGATCAGCCGTTGCCGATGGAGCAGGTTGAGCCGCTTGGCGAGATTCTCAAGCGTTTCGACTCCGCCGGTATTTCCCTCGGCGCGTTGTCACCGGAAGCCCACGAAGCCATTGCTGAGGCGATGAACCGTCTGGGTGCGCGCTCCAACTCCGGCGAGGGTGGTGAAGACCCTGCTCGTTACGGCACGCTGCGCAGCTCGAAGATCAAGCAGGTCGCTACAGGCCGCTTTGGTGTGACCCCAGAGTACTTGGTCAACGCCGAAGTGCTGCAGATCAAAGTCGCTCAGGGCGCCAAGCCCGGCGAGGGCGGTCAGCTGCCGGGTGGTAAGGTCAACGGCCTGATCGCCAAGCTGCGCTATGCCGTACCCGGCGTGACCCTGATTTCGCCACCGCCGCACCACGACATCTATTCCATTGAAGACCTGGCGCAGCTGATCTATGACCTCAAGCAGGTCAATCCGTCTGCGCTGGTGTCGGTCAAGCTGGTGGCAGAAGCCGGTGTCGGCACCATCGCCGCCGGTGTGGCCAAGGCCTATGCCGACCTGATCACCATCTCCGGTTACGACGGTGGCACCGGCGCTTCGCCGCTGACCTCGATCAAGTACGCAGGCGCGCCGTGGGAGCTCGGCCTGGCTGAAACCCACCAAACCCTGCGCGGCAATGACTTGCGCGGCAAGGTGCGGGTACAGACTGACGGCGGCCTGAAGACTGGCCTCGACGTAATCAAAGCTGCGATTCTCGGTGCCGAGAGCTTCGGCTTCGGTACTGCGCCGATGATCGCCCTGGGCTGCAAATACCTGCGCATCTGTCACCTGAACAACTGCGCCACCGGCGTGGCCACGCAGAATGAGAAGCTGCGCAAGGATCACTTCATCGGCACCGTCGAAATGGTGATGAACTTCTTCACCTACGTCGCCGAAGAAACCCGCGAGTGGCTGGCCAAGCTGGGTGTACGCAGCCTCGAAGAGCTGATCGGGCGTACCGATCTGCTCGACATGCTGCCGGGTGAAACCGACAAGCAGCAGCACCTGGACCTGACGCCGCTGCTCGGCAGCGACCACATTCCAGCCGACAAACCGCAGTTCTGCCAGGTTGATCGCAACCCGCCATTCGACCAAGGCCTGCTGGCCGAGAAGATGGTTGAATTGGCCAAACCGGCGATTGATGCGGCGAGCGGCGCTGAGTTCGAGCTGGATATCTGCAACTGCGACCGTTCCATTGGGGCCCGTGTCTCCGGCGAAATCGCCCGTATCCACGGCAACCAGGGCATGGCCAAAGCGCCGATCACCTTCCGCTTCAAAGGCACTGCCGGGCAGAGCTTCGGCGTGTGGAACGCTGGCGGTCTGAACCTCTACCTGCAAGGCGACGCCAACGACTACGTCGGCAAGGGCATGACCGGCGGCAAGCTGGTGATCACCCCGCCTAAAGGCAGCCCGTTCAAGACCCAGGACAGCGCCATTATCGGCAACACCTGCCTGTACGGCGCCACCGGCGGCAAGCTGTTCGCCGCAGGTACCGCAGGCGAGCGTTTCGCGGTGCGTAACTCCGGTGCGCACACCGTGGTGGAAGGCACTGGCGACCATTGCTGTGAATACATGACTGGCGGCTTCGTCTGTGTGCTGGGCAAAACCGGCTACAACTTCGGTTCCGGCATGACCGGCGGTTTCGCCTACGTACTCGACCTGGACAACAGCTTCTACGACCGGGTAAACCACGAGCTGGTGGAAATTCAGCGGATCAGTAACGAGGCGATGGAAGCCTACCGTACTCACCTGCAGCAAGTGCTGACTGAGTACGTGCAAGAAACATCGAGCGAGTGGGGCCAAAACCTGCTGGAAAACCTCGACGACTACCTGCGCAAGTTCTGGCTGGTCAAACCGAAGGCGGCAAGCCTGAAGTCGTTGCTCTCCAGCACCCGTGCCAACCCGCAATAAGAATGCGCCTGAAGTGGTTTGATGAGGTATTGCAATGACTGAACGTCTGAATAACGACTTCCAGTTCATCGAAGTCGGGCGCAAAGACCCGAAGAAGAAACTGTTGCGTCAGCGGAAGAAAGAGTTCGTCGAGATCTACGACAACTTCAAACCGGCGCAAGCCGCGGACCAGGCACATCGCTGCCTGGGCTGCGGCAACCCGTATTGCGAATGGAAGTGCCCGGTGCACAACTTCATTCCCAACTGGTTGAAGCTGGTGTCCGAGGGCAACATTCTCGCCGCCGCCGAGCTGAGCCACCAGACCAACACCCTGCCGGAAGTCTGCGGCCGGGTGTGTCCGCAAGACCGTCTGTGCGAGGGTGCCTGCACCCTCAACGACGGCTTCGGCGCGGTGACCATCGGCTCGGTGGAGAAGTACATCACCGACACGGCTTTCGCCATGGGCTGGCGTCCGGACATGTCCGGCGTCGTGCCGACCGGCAAGCGCGTGGCGGTGATTGGTGCTGGTCCTGCGGGCCTTGGCTGCGCCGATGTGCTGGTGCGCAACGGTGTTACGCCGGTGGTGTTCGACAAGAACCCGGAAATCGGTGGCCTGCTGACCTTCGGCATCCCCGAGTTCAAGCTGGAAAAGACCGTGCTCAGCCATCGCCGCGAAGTCTTTACCGGCATGGGTATCGAGTTCCGCCTGAACACCGAGATCGGCAAAGACATCACGATGCAGCAGCTGCTGGATGAGTACGATGCCGTGTTTATGGGCATGGGCACCTACACCTACATGAAGGGTGGCTTCCCCGGTGAAGACCTGCCGGGTGTCACCGATGCGCTGGACTTCCTGATTGCCAACGTCAACCGCAACCTCGGTTTCGAGAAGTCGCCGGAAGACTTTATCGACATGAAGGGTAAGCGCATCGTCGTCCTCGGTGGCGGTGATACGGCGATGGACTGTAACCGCACCTCGATCCGCCAGGGCGCCAAGAGCGTGACCTGCGCTTATCGTCGTGACGAAGAGAACATGCCGGGCTCGCGCAAGGAAGTGAAGAACGCCAAGGAAGAAGGGGTGAAGTTCCTGTTTAACCGTCAGCCCATCGCCATCGTCGGTGAAGACAAGGTCGAAGGCGTGAAGGTGGTCGAGACCCGTCTCGGCGAGCCGGATGCCCGTGGCCGTCGTAGCCCCGAGCCGATTCCGGGCTCCGAGGAAATCATCCCGGCGGAAGCCGTGCTGATCGCCTTTGGTTTCCGTCCAAGCCCGGCGGCCTGGTTCAGCGAGTTCACCATCGACACCGACAGCCAGGGCCGCGTAGTGGCACCGGAGCAGAGCCAGTTCAAGCACCAGACCAGCAACCCGAAGATCTTCGCCGGTGGCGACATGGTCCGCGGTTCTGACCTGGTGGTGACGGCGATCTTCGAAGGCCGCAACGCCGCCGAAGGCATCCTCGACTACCTCGGCGTGTAAGCACCGAGCCGTCAGGTGTTATAGACAAAGCCAGCCCTAGGGCTGGCTTTGTCGTTTCTGCTGGCCGCGATACCTGCGCGGGTGGCGCTGAGCGGTCGAGCCGATTTAGTTGCTGGGCGCGGCCGCGAAACCAACCGCGCGTTGGCGACGGGTGCTCCATACCGCGCCGGCTACCAGCACGATAAGAGTGAGGGCCAACGCAGCGGACGAACCCACAGTGCCGAAGCCCAGGCCGCCGTGATCCAGCGGCTTGCTGAGGAAGTCGCCGAGGGTCGCGCCGAATGGCCGGGTCAGCACAAATGCCAGCCAGAACAACACCACGTGCGAGATGCGCGTGACGTACTTAGCCGCCACCACT
>JAWWDH010000199.1:0-6376 GCA_033720015.1 Pseudomonas sp. | reverse complement strand
CTATCAGGTGGCCAAGCAGTTCGGCCACAGCTTGCTGCCAACCCGCGCCGGCCTGGTGCCCTTCACCATTACCGACCCACAACTGAAAGCGCTGTGCGTCGAGCTGTCCGGCACCTCGGTGGAAGACTGCCTGGTGAGCTGCAACGGCCAGAGCTTCAAGGAAAATATCCTGTTTACCCACCGCGGTCTCAGCGGCCCGGCGATTTTGCAAATTTCCTCATTCTGGCAACCGGGCGAGGTCATCAGCATCAACCTGCTGCCGCACATCGACCTGCCCGAGTGGCTGGCGCAGCAGCAACGCGAACGCCCCAACAGCGAGCTGAAAACCCTGCTGGCTGAACTCTTCACCAAGAAGATGGCCGGGCTGCTGGCGGACAACTGGTTCGCCTCCAAGCCGCTGAAGCAATACACCCACGCCGAACTCAAGACGATTGCCGAGCAGCTTAGCGACTGGCAGCTGGTGCCAGCCGGCACCGAGGGCTACCGCACCGCCGAAGTCACCCTGGGCGGCGTCGACACCCGCGAAGTGTCATCAAAAACCATGGAATCGCTGAAATCACCGGGGCTGTATTTCGTCGGTGAGGTGCTCGATGTCAGTGGTCATTTGGGCGGCTTCAATTTTCAATGGGCCTGGGCCTCGGGCTACGCGGCGGCGCAGTATGTTTGAGCCGGCGCCAGCAGGTGATGTACCCGGCGCGCCAGGCGTGTTTTGCTAAGCCATTGCCTCCAGTGCCCCATTTCTAAGGATTGCTTCCTCGCATGAGCCAAGACCAAGGGCTGATCTTCGCCATCCTCGCCGCCACCATGGGCTTGTTTCTGTGGGGCCGCTGGCGACATGACATCGTCGCCCTCGGCGCCCTGCTGGCCTGTGTGACCACCGGCCTGGTGCCGGACCAGGAGGCGTTTACCGGTTTCGGTCATCCGGCGGTGATTACCGTGGCCTGCGTGCTGGTACTCAGCTTCGGCCTGCAGAGAACCGGAGCAGTGGACGCCATGGCGCAACGGGTATTACCCGCCAATGCCGGGCCCATGCTCTCGATCGCCGCACTGACCGGGCTTGGCGCAGTGTTATCGGCCTTTATGAACAACGTCGGCGCACTCGCTCTGCTGATGCCGATTGCCCTGAAGATCGCCAGTAAGCAAGAGCTGCCGCCCGGACGCCTGCTGATGCCGCTGGCCTTTGGCACCATCCTGGGTGGCATGACCACGCTGATCGGCACGCCGCCCAACTTGATCGTGTCGAGCTTCCGCGCACAGAGTGGTGCCGGCCCGTTCGCCATGTTCGATTTCAGCCCGGTGGGCGTTGCCGTCGCCCTGGCCGGCGTGCTGTTTATTACCCTGATCGGCTGGCGGCTGGTGCCGCGCCGGGAAGTGGCCGGAGTCGCCAGCTTTGATACCGGCACCTACATTACCGAGGCGCGGGTCAAGGAAGGCGCTAAGGCCGCAGGCAAGAGCCTGCGCGAGGTCGAACAGCTGCTGGAAGAGGCCGACGCCCAAGTGGTGGGCATGGTGCGCAACAAGCTGCGCTTATCGGCCCCCAACCCGCGGCGCATCCTCCAGGCCGATGACGTGTTGATGATCGAGGCCGAACCTGAAGCCCTCGGCGAGGTGCTCAGCAAGCTCGGTTTGAAGCTGGAAGCCGCCAAGCAGCCCACGCCTGATGAGGAAAATGACGACAAAACCGACTCAGCCAAGAGCAAAACGGACGAAAAGAAAGACAGCCATCATGAAGACCGGGTGCTGCAGGAGTTGCTGGTACGCCCGGACTCCCAGCTGATCGGTTTGGCGGCCAGCAATATTCGCTTGCGCCACCGTTACAACATCAACCTGCTGGCGATCTCGCGGCAGAGTCACCGCTCGATCAAGCGCCTGCGCTCGACCCTGTTCGAGCGCGGCGACGTGCTGCTCATGCAGGGCGAGTTGGCCGATATCCACGACTTTGCCAGCGACTATGCCTGCGTGCCGCTGGCCGACCGCGCCATCAGCATTCCCAACCCCGCCCAGGCCAGCTTTGCCGCCGGGGTGATGCTGCTGGCCGTGATTCTTGCCGCGTTCGGTGTGCTCTCGGCGGCAGTCGCCTTCGCCGCCGGCGTGCTGGTGTTTATGGTGGCGCGCATCGTGCCCCTGCGCCTGCTCTATCAGTCCATCGACTGGCCGGTGATCGTCCTGCTCGGCGCCATGATTCCAATCGCCGGGGCCATGTCCGCGACTGGCGCGGCCGACTTGCTGGCGCGCCTGCTGATGGAGAATGTGGCGCAGGGTAATCCGGTGGTGGTGCTGACGCTGATCCTAGTGGTGACCATGACCCTCTCGGACTTCATGAACAATGCCGCCACCGCTGCGGTGATGTGTCAGATCGCCTTAAGCGCGGCCAGCCAGCTCGGGGTCAGCCCAGACTCCCTGCTGATGGCGGTGGCAATCGGCGCGTCCTGCTCATTCCTCACCCCGATTGGCCACCAGAACAACACCCTGATTCTCAGCCCCGGCGGCTTCCGTTTCGGCGACTACTGGCGCCTCGGCCTGCCGATGGAGATCATCGTAGTATTGGTCAGCGTGCCGCTGCTGTTGCTGGTCTGGCCGCTTTAACGAGCGACCGCGCGACTAAGGCTTGTCCACCTTGATCGCTTGTAACAGCTCGATCGGCAACGGGAAGACGATGGTCGAGCTTTTGTCGCCGGCGATGTTGCTCAGGGTCTGCATATAGCGCAACTGCATGGCCCCGGATTGGCGGCCGAGTATCTCGGCGGCCTGCATGAGCTTTTCCGAGGCCTGCAGCTCACCCTCAGCGTGAATGATCTTGGCCCGCCGCTCACGCTCGGCCTCGGCCTGCTTGGCGATGGCGCGAATCATCGACTCATCGAGGTCAACATGCTTGATCTCGACATTGGCCACCTTGATGCCCCAGGCATCGGTCTGCGCATCCAGGACATGCTGAATATCGACGTTAAGCCGCTCGCGCTCGGCGAGCATCTCATCCAGCTCATGCTTGCCGAGCACTGCACGCAACGTGGTCTGGGCCAGTTGGCTGGTGGCCTTGAGGTAGTCCTCGACCTGAATGATGGCCTTCTGCGGGTCGAGCACGCGAAAGTACACCACGGCATTGACCTTGACCGAGACGTTATCCCGGGAGATCACGTCCTGGGTCGGCACGTCCAGCACTATGGTCCGTAGATCGACGCGGACCATCTGTTGAATGCCCGGAATGATGATGATCAGGCCCGGGCCTTTGACACGCCAGAATCGCCCCAGCATAAACACCACGCCGCGTTCGTATTCACGCAGGATGCGAAACGCCGAGACCAGCAGGGCGATGACCATCACCGCCACGGCGACAAAACTCAGTTCGAAACCCATGGTTATTCTCCTGTAGGCGAGATGCCTTCAGCCGCAGACACCTCCAGCATTAAGCCTTTACGCGCCAATACCCGTACCTGCTGACCGGGCTGCAACGGCGCCTGACCGATCACTTGCCACGTTTCGCCCTGCAGGTGCACCGAGCCGCGCAGGGCGTTGTCCGCCGCGACCGCGTTAACCCGCACCAGGCTGCCGAGCAACTCGGCATCACCGCTAACTAGGGCACTGCGCCTGGCGCGTATGGCCATGCTCAAAATGGCGAAAATCACCAACGCACTGGTCAGCGCCAGGGTCAGGATCAGCGCCAGCGGGATGCCGAAACCCGGCACATCGGTGTCGATCAGAATCAACGCGCCGAAGCTGAACGCCACAATCCCGCCAATACCCAGCACACCGAAACTGGGCAGGAAGGCCTCGGCGGCGATAAAGGCGATACCCAGCAGAATCAACGCCACGCCGGCGTAGTTGACGGGCAGCAACTGCAATGAATAGAGCGCCAGGATCAGGCAGATGCCACCCAGCACACCTCCGACCCCAGTGCCTGGATTGGAGAACTCGAAGAACAAGCCATAAATGCCGATCATCATCAGCATCAGCGCCACGCTGGGATTGGTAATCACCGCCAGTAGCTGCATGCGCCAGTCGGGGGCATGGGTCACAAGCAGCGCACCCTCGGTGTTCAGGGTGACCTTGACGCCGGCGGCGGTGAAGGATTTGCCGTGTAGCTGTTTGAGCAACTGCGCCAGGTCGCTGGCCAGGTAATCCACCACCTTGAGTTGCAGGGCTTCCTCTGCGGACAAGCTGACCGCCTCGCGCACGGCCTGCTCGGCCCACTCGACATTGCGCCCACGCATCTGTGCCAGGCCGCGAATATAGGCCGCGGCATCGTTAATCTGCTTCTTACTCAAGGTGTCGCTCGGTGCACTGCTCTTTTCGCTGGTTTGCGGCTGCTCGGCCGACTCGCGCTCCTTACTCGTCTCGGGCGGGTTCGGCTGTGGCGATGGTGCGCTGGGCATGCCGCCGATCTGCACCGGGGTCGCCGCCCCCAGGTTGGTGCCGGGGGCCATCGCCGCGATATGGCTGGCATAGAGGATGTAGGTACCGGCGCTGGCCGCACGGGCACCGCTGGGCGCGACATAGCTGGCCACTGGAATCGGGCTGGCGAGGATCGCCTTGATGATATCGCGCATCGAGCTGTCCAAGCCGCCAGGGGTGTCGATGCTCAACACCACCAACTGCGCACCCTCCTCTACCGCCTGCGCGAGGCCGCGCACCACATAATCGGCGCTGGCCGGGCCGATCACGCCCTCGACTCGCAGCTCCACCACCGCAGCGGGCGCCGCACTCAGCCAAGCCGGCACCAGTAGCAGAGCCAGGGCGAGACACAGGTGGCGTAGCGACGCCAGGGTCGCGGCAAGATTCACAGGCCTCTCCATGACAGCCTCCAAGCGTGAAGCCCCGCTCGCGGAGCACGGCTGCCTTAACTGAGCGTAGCCCATGCGGGTCTCACCGAGCGCGGCAGGCGCTGACCGGTATTTCCGGGACAGAGAGTGCCGTGGCCCATGTATTGCAGCCGTGTATTGCATTAGTCTTCTGCAGTCTCCTCGTACGCTGCATGCTCAAGGCCACTGCTCGATGTCGTCACCTTCACTCCGCCATTCGCTGCGCCGCCTCTGGGCGCAAGACAAATTCAGCTACAGCCTGCGGGTGTTTATTGCCCTCAGCGGGGCCTTGCTGCTGTGCTGGTCGCAAGACTGGATGCACGCGCTGATTCCGTTGTTTCTCGGTGTGATCGCCAGCGCCCTGGCGGAAACCGATGACAGCTGGCAAGGCCGCCTGGGGGCGCTGCTGGTGACCCTCGGCTGCTTCAGCGCAGCGGCCTATACGGTGGAGTTCCTGTTCGCCTACCCCTGGCTGTTCGTCATCGCGCTGGCATTGGTCAGTTTTGCCCTGACCATGCTTGGCGCACTCGGCGAACGCTACGCCACTCTCGGCTCAGCGACCTTGATTCTCGCGGTGTACAGCATGATTGGCGTGGAGCAACGCGGCGGCGCGGCCGGCCTGTGGCAAGAGCCGCTGCTGCTGGTCGCCGGTGCGGCCTGGTATGGCGTGCTGTCGGTGCTGTGGAATGCGCTATTCGCCAACCAGCCGGTGCAGCACAGCCTGGCCCGGCTGTTTCGCGAGCTGGGTCAGTACCTCAAGCTCAAGGCAGCGCTGTTCGAACCCTTGCGCCAACTGGATGTAGAAGAGCGCCGCCTGGCCCTGGCCAAACAACACGGCCGCGTGGTGGCGGCGCTTAACGCCGCCAAGGAAATCATCCTGCACCGCGTCGGCAATGGCCGGCCTGGGCCTAAGGTCAGCCGCTACCTGAAGCTGTACTTCCTCGCCCAGGACATCCATGAACGCGCCAGCTCCTCGCACTACCCCTATAACGAACTGGCCGAGGCGTTCTTCCACAGTGATGTGCTGTTTCGCTGCCAACGTCTGCTGCGCTTGCATGGCGAGGCCTGCCAGCGTCTCGCCCAGGCCATCGAGTTGCGCCAACCGTTCGAGTACCGCGAGCTGTGCCGCCAGGCGTTGACCGATCTGCACGACTCCCTCGAACACCTGCGCCTGCAGAGCAACCCGGCCTGGCGTCACTTGCTGCGTTCGCTCGGCGCATTGGCCGGCAACCTGCGCAGCCTGGATGTGCTGCTGGGCAACGCCAGTAACCCCGATGCCATGGCCGAAGAGCAGGACAGCAGCCTGCTCGACCGCGAACCGCAGTCACTCAAGGATGTCTGGGAGCGCCTGCGCTTGCAGCTGACCCCCACCTCACTGCTGTTTCGCCACGCCCTGCGCCTGTCCATCGCCCTGGCCGCCGGCTACGGCGTACTGCACTGGATTCACCCCACCCAGGGCTACTGGATTCTGCTGACCACACTGTTCGTCTGCCAGCCGAACTACGGCGCGACCCGGCGCAAATTGGTGCAGCGGATCAGCGGTACGGTGCTCGGCCTGTTGCTCGGCTGGGCGCTGTTCG
>JAWWDH010000198.1:0-6386 GCA_033720015.1 Pseudomonas sp. | reverse complement strand
TTTGTTCACAAAAAACTTCTGGGCGGCGGGGCCCGGGGGGTGACCCCCCCCCCCACCCCCCCGCGACTGCCAAGAGGGTCTTCTTCATTGTTGTTTCTCCATACTCAGGGGGTTGGCATATCGGGGAGCCGTCGCTGTATGCCATGCTCTCCGAATAGGGGCGGGTTCCTCTGCAGCCAATCTTCGGCTGGTCGTTATGCCTGTACGTCTGCAGGGTCTAGGTCGAGGAACCATTGCGGACTTTGGGGAAGATCAAACGGAATACGGTGAAGCTGCCTGGCAGGCTGCTGACCTCGACCGTGCCCTGATGCAGGCTCATGATCGAGCGAACAATTGCCAGGCCCAGCCCTGTTCCACCTTCGGCACGAGAGCGACTGGTATCGACGCGGTAGAAGCGTTCGAACAAATGAGGGATGTGTTGTGCGGGGATGCCAATCCCGGGGTTCCCGACCGAGAACGACACGGTTTCGCTGTGCTTCTCGATCAGCAGCGAGATGTTTGCGCCGATGGGGCTATGCCGAATCGCATTGGACAATAAGTTTGAAATGGCGCGCTGTACCATCAGCCGATCACCGAAGGTTCGGCCGGCCCCGGAAATGCTCAGGCTGATCTGTTTCTCTTCAGCGGAGATGCTGAACAGATCCACAACGCGTCTTGCCTCGTCCTCCAGTGCAATCTTCTCGAAGGGAACCAGGGATGCGGGGTGGCTGACTTGAGCGAGAAACAGCATGTCGGACACGATTCGGGTGACGCGCTCAAGCTCTTCTGTGCAGCATTCCAGTACGGCTTTGTACTCCTCAGGTGGACGCTCTCTGGAGAGCGTTACCTGCGCTTTACCCATCAGGTTTGTGATGGGTGAGCGCAACTCATGGGCCAGGTCATCAGAGAACTGCGATAGCTGCTGAACGCCACCATCAAGACGATGCAGCATGAAGTTGATGCCGTGGGCCAGCGCGCTGAGTTCTTGTGGAAGTTTGTCGACGGAAATCCGATGGGTCAGATCCTGCGTGGATATCAGTGATGCAACCTGGCGAAATTGCCGGAGGGGAGAGAGGCCTCGCTGCACGATCCACCATGCGCCCATGCCAATCAGCGCGAGCAGAAGAGGGAGTGCTATCAGTGTTGACTTGAGGTAAGCGCTGAGCAGCGCTTCGTCGGCAGATCGGTCAATTGAGAGCAGGACTCTGACGTGGTCGCCATCGTCGAGCAGCATCACCTTGGATGCGGTCAGGAAGTTGTTTCCCTCAGTATCCGACCAGCTTTGGTAACTAGGGGTATCGCCTGCCGGTATGTTGGCAAGAATGGGCTCCCTGGATTTCTCACCCAGATTCAGGAGTAATTTGGTGCCTGACTTTTTCCTGTAGATCGTCAGGTGCAGGTTGTCATGCCCCATGACCAGATCCAGCAGCTCGTGAGGTTGCTGGGCAATTGCATGTGCGCTCATGTCTTCGGCGAGATTGTGCTGAATCTGCTCCAGTTTGCCGTCAAGACTCTGCTTGGCCAACGAGTCCAGCTCATGGGTAAGCGCGAAGTAGGCGAGTGCCGCTAGCAGAACAACCAGTGCCGCCCCCATCAAGCTGACCGACAGGCCAAGACGCATGGATAGACTGGCCGGCTTCATGCCCGCTCCTCAAGCACGTACCCAACACCCCTGAGGGTGTGAATCAGTTTGTTATCGAACGGGTCATCAATTTTGGCGCGTAGCCTGCGGATGGAGACTTCGACGACGTTGGTGTCACAGTCAAAATTCATATCCCAGACCAGCGAAATGATCTGGGTGCGCGATAGCACTTCCCCAGAGCGGCGCATTAGTAGGTGCAGCAACGCAAACTCTTTAGTGGTCAGGTCGATGCGCTGCTCACCACGGAACGCGCGGTGCCTCGCAGGATCAAGCTCAAGGTCGGCTACCCGCAGCACTTCCGGTACTGGAATTTGCTCGCTTCGCCGTAGCAATGTACGAATTCGCGCAAGTAATTCAGGGAACTCGAACGGTTTGACTAAATAATCATCTGCCCCCAAATCCAGGCCTTTAATTTTATCCACTAAGCGCCCGCGTGCAGTCAGCATTATCACGCGAGTACTGCTGTTACTGCGTATATGCTCAAGCACGCCCCAGCCATCAATTTCAGGCAGGTTTACATCAAGCACTACCAAGTCGTAAGCGTGTTGCCTAACAAGGTGGAGGCCGTCCACGCCAGTGGCGGCCTTATCAACTACATAGCCACTTTCGCTTAAACCTTGGTGTAAATATTCGGCAGTCTTGGGCTCGTCCTCGACAATAAGGATTCGCATAAAAATTCACCTTAAAATGTGCGGCCAGTATTTATTTGATATTTTTTTGTTGTGGCTGCGGAGTGGTTTTAATTCTTTCATTGGCGGTCACCGATATGACCTGCAGTATTTCAGATTGCTCCAAGGCTAAAGCCTGTAGCGGCTTCAGGGTCAAGCCGCAATACCCAATTTGCATGGCTCCAAGGGAGCAAGCGACAAAATGCCGCAGTGCTCACCCTCATCCCAAACACCCAGCTTTGGACTGGCAGGGCTGCCCGGTGATGCTACGTCCGAGGCACCCCTTATTTATCTATGTTTGTTTCTAGTTGTTGCCGGGTACTAAATTGCCTGCTCTCTTGAGCGATGCCAATACTAATACAGGACCACGTGGGAAAGTGCTGGATAACGTATTTGTAATTTTCCAGTCACCTTGCTGATAGGCATGGAGCACTACATTCTGCCGAGAATTGGCTTCCTACTTATTTCCCCAAATAACAATCAAATAACTTCGGGGATCAATAAATAGTAAGGCCTTAATTTATGCCAGCAGAATTTGTGCTGCGGAGGGCTTTAAGTGTACGAAAAAGCAATCGCTGATCATGGAATAAGTATAGGAAAGTTTTGTGTGCTTTCAGGCTTACTGGCTGCACTGTTGATCGCTCCCGCGACAACAATTTCTGCCGAATTATCCGGGCAATCAATAACGATTGAAGAGGCGCTGGCTCAAGCGCTTACAGAGAACCCCGAGTTCGCGGCAGCCCAATGGAATACAGGCATTGCCGAAGGCGCTCGTACTCAAGCCGGACTGATTCCAAACCCTGAATTGTCCTGGAGCGTCGAGGACACACGCAGTGAGTCACGCATCACCAGCATTCAGGTATCTCAACCAATTGAACTGGGCGGTAAACGTGGCGCGCGCATCGATGTTTCTGAACGTGATCAGGACGCTGTGGCGATTGACCTAGAACGTAAGAAAAATACCTTGCGCGCAGAGGTTATACAGGCCTTTTACTCGGCACTGCGTGCCCAGGAAGGACTGCAGCTTTCCACTCAGTCGTTAGACCTTGCCCGTCGCGGACTTCAGGTGGTCGAAGGGCGCGTAAAGGCCGGCAAGGCTTCTCCAATCGAAATTTCGCGTGCTCAGGTGCAGCTTTCGGAAATTCAACTGGAGCTGAATCGCGCACGCCTCAATCGAAGCAATGCCTACAAGCAACTGGCGCTCATAACGGGTGCCAAGACGCCGAACTTCGCGCATGTCGAGGGTGATCTTGAGCGCCTGCCGTACCTGCCGTCGCAGGCTGAGATGCTTGCACGCATAACAGATACAGCGGACCTACGGCTGGCCAGCACGCACATCCAGCGTGCCGAGTCTTCCTTGGAACTCGAAAAGTCGCAGCGCATTCCAGACCTCACCGTCAGCGTTGGCAGCCAATACGACGAAGGGCTTGGCGAGCGCGTCAATTTGCTCGGCTTGTCGATGCCTATTCCGTTGTTCAACCGCAACCAAGGCAATGTGCTGGCCGCTGCTCAAGGAGCTGACCAGGCGCGCGATTTGCGCAATGCCGCAGAACTCCGCCTGCGCGCGGAAGCCCAGCAGGCATTTGAGCAGTGGGAAAGCGCTAGAAGTGAAGTCGACTCGATCAGCGGCACACTGCTGCCGACTGCGCAGCAAGCGGTAGAGGGCTCCGTACGGGGGTTCGAGATGGGCAAGTTTGCCTATATCGATGTGCTCGATGCTCAGCGCACCCTCGTAAGTATGCGCTCCCAGTACCTGAACACCCTGGATGAGGCTATTTCGGCCTGGGTGAGCTTGGAGAAGATCTACGGTTCCCAGCTCAACGTCGAATTCAAAAAATAATTATCTCTGCGCACCTACATAACACCTTAGACGGTCGCTTCATGCGGCATGAAGCCTCGCCTGCTTTCCAGACGGCTGCATGTTTATTGAGCGCATTTAGTCGCCGCCGAGGCATGAGACAAGTTCAATAATTTTGATAATTTGGAGTTACCAATGGCATCAACAATTCCCAGAAAGCAGTGGCTGATGATTGTGGCCGTTGTCGCCATAGGTTTAGCCGTAGCGGGTCTGATTCTAAGTGGTAGCCCTGGTAAGTCCGGGGAGGAAGGCCACGGCCATGATGAGAGTCATGAGGATGTGTCGGCTCACACAGACCCCGAGCACCACGGGGAGGCGTCTGCAGAGGAACATGAAGAGGCCGACAATCATGCGGATGACGAGCACCATGAGGCCGTAGCGCCTACCACGGGCGAGCATGGCGGCAAGCTTTTCACCGAGGGTGACTATGCGCTTGAGGTGACGATTTTTGAGGAAGGTGTAGACCCTCAGTTCAGGCTTTATACCTACCTGAACGGCAAGCTTCTAAATCCTGCGGACAGCACGGTGCAAGTGACGTTGTCGCGCCTTGGTCAACCTGGGCAAATCATCAATTTCAGCAAAGAGAATGACTACCTGCGTGGCGATGACGCGGTTGTAGAGCCGCATTCATTCCAGGTTTCCATCAGTGCCAAGCACAGTGGTAAGAGCTACTCGTTCGGTTACGAGCAGGTCGAGGCCCGCGTAACTATGACGGATGCGCAGCTTGAACAGGGTGGCGTCACGCTCGCCACTGCTGGTCCCGTGAAAATCGCCTCCACGCTGCAAATTCTGGGCGAGGTTCGCTACAACGATGACCGCACGGTTCAGGTGACCCCGCAACTTGCAGGGCGGGTCGACTCGGTGGCAGTGAGCGCTGGCGATACGGTTCGCAAGGGCCAGGTTCTGGCCAAGATTTCCAGTCAGGCACTGGCGGAGCTGCGTGGCGAACTGCTGGCCGCCCAGCAGCGTTCGGCGCTTGCCCGCACGACCTATGCGCGTGAAAAGCAATTGTGGGAAGAGAAGATTTCCGCCGAACAGGACTTCCTGCAGGCGCAGGTTGCCATGCAGGAAGCCGCTATCGCGGTGCAGCGCGTCCAGCAACAAATCGCCTCGCTGGGCGGTGCTCCGGCCAAGAGTCAGAACCTCACCGAGTTCGAGATTCGCGCCCCGATCAATGGCGTGATAACCAGCAAAAGCATCTCGGTTGGTGAAGTACTCAAAGAGGACTCTGCGGTCTTTACCGTTTCGGACTTGTCGACGGTGTGGGTGGACTCGACCGTCGCGGCGAAGGATCTGGGCGTAATTGCCGAAGGACAAAAAGTTGTCGTGAGCTCCAGCGCATTCGCCGCCAAGGCTGAGGGCAGCATTTCGTATGTCAGCGCTCTGGTTGGGGCACAAACCCGCTCGGCGACTGCCCGTATCGTGCTCGCTAACCCGGATCGGCTATGGCGTCCCGGTTTACCGGTAACGGTCGAAGTGGTTGCTGAGGAGAACGACGTGCCTGTTGCCGTGGCGGTCGAAGCGCTCCAGACCGTTCGCGACTGGCAAGTAGTGTTCGGCCGCTTCGATAACGAGTTGGAAGCTCGGCCTCTTGAACTGGGTAAGTCCGACGGCCGCTTCGTCGAGGTTATCTCGGGTCTGCAGGTGGGTGATCGTTACGTACTGAAGAACAGCTTCCTGATCAAGGCTGAGCTTGGCAAAGCCGGCGCGAGCCATGACCACTAACCCGGAGTCGAGCCATGAAACAAGTTACAGCTATTTTTCGCCCGATCCGGCTTGAGGCCGTCGAGCAAGCGCTGCACGCACTGCCGCATCTACCAGGATTCACCATCCTGTCTGCCCATGGCCATCCGCGTGGTCACGGTAAGGATCATGGATATATCGCAGACGAATGGAATCCAGACGCCCATCAGCACCTCGTGCTGCTGGCGTTCTGTTCCGACGAGATTGCCGATGAGATCGTCCAGGCCATTGAGAAGGCTGCCCACACCGGTGTACCTGGTGACGGAATCGTCGCCGTAGCCCCGTTGACCGACACATTGCGCATCCGTACTGGAGAGCGCGGTGATGCTGCGCTTTAGGGGAAATTGACATGTACGAACGATTAATTCGCTTCGCCATCGACCAGCGCTGGCTAGTCTTGCTGGCTGTGCTCGGCATGGCAGCGTTGGGTGTTTACAGCTACCAGAAGTTGCCGATTGATGCGGTTCCCGACATCACCAACGTGCAGGTGCAGATC
>JAWWDH010000197.1:0-6393 GCA_033720015.1 Pseudomonas sp. | reverse complement strand
GATATAGGCCCGCAGCTCTGGCAGATAGCGTTGTTCCTGCTGAAGCGATTCCACTCTGCTCATCCTCTAGAAAATTTCCCTGTGATAGCAGCCAGATAGCTCTGGTTCTTCATCCGTGAACGCGATCACAAAGTATACCGGCCCGATGCCCGCCTCTAAAGTGGCAAGTGGCCATATATCTGTAAGCATAACGCTCTACACGTTATGCCGCCCGGCGTACGTTACTTTTTAGCCTAGACCGCTGTCGAGCTTACCGCCGATTCACCGACCTGCGGTGAGCTGAACTCCAGGTAATCGTCCTCAACCTTGCCATAACGTAGCAACGCCAAGTCCAGCAGGTAGTTCTGGTAGAGCTTCCAGGGCGCGCGATCGCCCTGGCTAGGAATTTTGTCCGCCGCACGCTGAATATAGCCGGAGTCCAGGTCGAGGAATGGTGCGTCCTTGACCTGTCGCGCCGGATCGCGCGGGGTGCATTGGCGCATACCGCTGGCGTCCATGTGGTTGATCAGGCGGCAGAAGTACTCGCTGGAGAGGTCCGCTTTAAGTGTCCAGCTGGCATTGGTGTAACCCAGCACCACGGCCGCGTTCGGCAGGTCGCGCAGCATGATGCCGCGATAACCCATGCTCTTGGCTGCGTCGAATGGCACGCCATCCACCGTCACCTGCATGCCGCCAAACAGCTGCAACTGCAAACCGGTGGCGCTGATAATGACATCTGCGGGGAGTTCCTCACCGGTTTTCAGGCGAATGCCCTTAGCGGTAAAGCCATCGATATGCTCGGTCACCACCGACGCCTTGCCTTCGCGCAGCACCGTGAACAGATCACCATTGGGCACTACGCACACGCGCTCATCCCAAGGTTTGTAGCGCGGGCTGAAATGGCGCATGTCAAAATCGGCGCCGAGCTGGCGCTTGGCCAGCCCCAGCAACAGCTTACGCACTAGGCGCGGCCAGGCTTTGGCGAGTGAGTAAAACAGCATCTGCATCGCCACATTGCGCGTGCGGGCCAAGCGATAAACCCAGGTTTCCGGCAGGAAGCGCCGCAACAATGCGGAAAGCGGATCGCCCTCGGGCAGGCTGAGCACGTAACTTGGCGAACGCTGCAGCATGGTCACGTGAGCCGCTTTATCGGTCAGCGCCGGCACCAAGGTCACCGCAGTGGCACCGCTGCCGATCACCACCACACGCTTGCCGCTGTAGTCGAAGTTGTCCGGCCACAACTGCGGATGGATAAACTCGCCCTGAAACTGCTCGCGCCCTTTGAAGTCCGGGGTGTAGCCCGCTTCGTAACAGTAATAGCCGGTGCACATCAGCAGGTGCTGACAGCTCAGTTGGATCGGTTCGGCCTGATCACCCCGCTGCACCTGCACGGTCCAGGTAGCGCGCTCACTGCACCAGTCGGCCTTGAGCACCTTATGTTGAAAGCGGATTTTTTCCTGGATGCCGTTTTCCCGTGCGGCTTCTTCGATATAACGACGGATCGACGAGCCGTCGGCAATCGCCAGCGGGTCGCTCCAGGGTTTGAAGTTGTAGCCGAGGGTGAACATGTCCGAATCGGAACGAATACCCGGATAACGGAATAGGTCCCAGGTGCCGCCTAGGGCGGCGCGGCCTTCAAGAATGGCGAAGCGCTTACCGGGACAATGCTTCATCAAGTGATAGGCCGCACCCACGCCGGACAGGCCCGCGCCAATGACCAAAACATCCAGGTGCTCAACAGACATGCAGGCTCCTCAGGCTTGTTTTTATCGACGACTGGCCACTAGCTATCAGCCCGACGTAGACGCCAGACTCACCGCAAACAATCGTTTTGTCATCCCATCTTTAGTGACGTGAATAGCCACAGGCTAAGCACCGTGATGCTTAAAGAGACCGAAGCGCGAGCAGCCTGCCCCCCGATCAGAAGCGATTACGCAGCACCACCTCGTTGAACGGCAGCTTGCCGATGCGCGGCTTCGGCTCCAGGGCTTTCTTGCCGACCGCGACCATCAGGGCAATGACATGGTTGTCCGGCAGGTTGATCAGCTTGGCCACCGCATCGAAGTCAAAGCCATCCATCGGGCAGGAGTCCAGGCCCTTGCCGCGCGCGGCCAACATCAGCGTTTGTGCCAGCAGGCCACAGCTGCGCATGGTTTCGTCGCGCTGTACCTGCGGCTTGTCACGGTAATAGGTGTCGATGGCGCCGCTCATGTAGTTCTGCACCTCTGCGGGGGCACCCTCCCAGACGCGGCCGACATGCTGCTGCCAGCTGTCGACCTGGGCGCAGACCACCACCAGCATCGACGCATCGGTCACCTGCGCCTGACCCCAAGCCACTTCACGCAGTTGCTGACGCAGCGCCGGGTCGCTGACCTCGACCAGACGCACATGCTGCAAGTTGAACGCCGACGGCGCGTGCAGCGCCAACTGCAGCAGCTCATTCTTGTCCTCATCACTGAGGGTGAATGCCGGGTCATACGCTTTAACGGCGCGGCGGCTGCGAATGGCTTCATCAATATGCATAGGAGTACCTCAACGCAGGATAAGAAAGGCGGCGATGCTAGGCACTTGGCCTGATCAAAACCAGACGCCTTTACCGATAACAATTATCGACACAGGCGATCAGCGCTCCGGGCTCGCCTGCTGCCTGTTAAAATCTCCGCCTTATCTGCCTTGCCTGATCGCCGCCCATGACCCCAACTGCGCTCGCCACCCTGCAACACCAGCTGATTGCCGCCCTGAATGCTGCGCCCGAGGAAACCCGCCGGCTGTTTCACGGCCGTGGTCGTTGCTGGCCGGGGCTGGAGCAGATCACCGTGGACTGGCTACAAGGCGTGCTGCTGGTGGCGCTGTTCAAACCGCTGAGCGACGCCGAACTGCAGGCGCTGCAAGCCTTGCTGCTGGACCTCAGCCAAACCACCGCCTGGCAACAGAGTGGTGCGCACAGCCTGCTGTTGCAGCAGCGCTACCTGCCTGAGAGCCCGACGCAATGGCTGCTCGGCGAGCCTGTGGAGCACTGGGACATCTGCGAGCACGGCCTGCATTACCGCCTCGACCTGGGCCGCAAGCAGAACACCGGGCTGTTCCTCGACATGCGCCATGGCCGTCAATGGGTGCAAGCCCAGGCCAAGGGTAAGCGCGTACTCAACCTGTTCGCCTACACCTGCGGTTTCTCGGTGGCGGCGCTGGCCGGCGGCGCGACGCAGGTGGTCAACCTGGACATGGCCAAAGCCGCGCTCAGCCGGGGCCGCGATAACCACCGGCTGAATCAACATGACCTGAGCCAGGTGGTGTTCCTCGGCCATGATCTGTTCAAGTCCTGGGGCAAGGTGGCCAAGTACGGGCCTTATGACCTGATCATCATCGACCCGCCGTCCTTCCAGCGCGGCAGCTTTGTGCTGAGCAAGGATTACCCGAAAGTCCTGCGCCGCCTGCCCGACCTACTCAGCGCCAACGGCGTGGTGCTGGCCTGCAGCAACGAGCCGGAGATAGGCCCGAATTACCTGATTGAGAGCATGGCCAGTGAAGCGCCCAGCCTGCACTTCAGCGAGCGCCTGAGTAACCCGCCTGAGTTCCCCGACAGCCAGCCGGACAGCGCCTTGAAGGCGCTGGTATTCCGCAAAATCTGAGCCTGCGCACGCTTGCAGGAACGCGATCAGGTGGGCGTAACACCAAGGACAAGGTTAAGCTGCGGTTATGAGTACAGCCCCCTTTATCACCCCGTTTGAATCCAGCAGCAGCGATGCGCCCTGCGGCTTACGCATCGGTGGTGACTGGACGCTGGCGCATTACGCCCGCCTCGAAGCCGAGGTACTGAAACAACGCGATACGCTGGGCAGCACCGCCAGCGTCGACCTGCAAGAACTCGGCGCCCTCGATACCGCGGGTGCGGCCCTGCTGGTGGAGCTGCTCGGCAGCCAGCGCTTGGCACAATTGGCCAAGGATGCACCGGGCCTGGCCAGCGAACGCCGCGCGCTGTTGCAGGCCGTCGGCAGCGCCATCGCCGAAGCCGGTGACGCCACGCCGGTTAAACGCATCCCGGCCTGGCGCGAATTCTTCGGGCAGATCGGCCAGGCTCTGGAAGAGCTCTGGCAGCAAAGTGTGGCGCTGCTCGGTTTTATCGGTATGACCCTGGCGGCCATGGCCGCGATCACCCTGCGGCCCAATCGCTGGCGCATCACCTCGCTGGTCGCGCACCTGCAACAGAGCGGCCTGAATGCCGTACCCATCGTCGCCCTGCTGACGTTTCTGGTCGGCGCCGTAGTGGCCTTCCTCGGCGCCACGGTGCTCGCTGACTTTGGCGCGAGCATCTACACCGTCGACCTCGTGGCCTTCTCCTTCCTGCGTGAATTTGGCGTGCTGCTCACCGCCATCCTCATGGCCGGTCGCACCGCTAGTGCCTTTACCGCGCAAATCGGCTCGATGAAGGCCAATGAGGAAATCGACGCCATCCGCACCCTGGGCCTCAACCCGCTGGAGCTGCTGGTACTGCCGCGGGTGTTTGCCTTGTTGATCGCCCTGCCGATCCTGACCTTTATCGCCATGCTCAGCGGCATCCTCGGCGGCGCGGTGGTGTGCGCCCTGAGCCTGGATATTTCCCCGGCCATGTACCTGGCCATGCTGCAGGAAAATATCGCCCTCAAGCACTTTCTGGTCGGCATGGCCAAAGCACCGTTCTTTGCCTTCCTGATTGCCGTGATCGGTTGCCTGGAAGGCTTCAAAGTCACCGGCAGTGCGCAATCGGTCGGTGAGCGCACCACCTCCAGCGTGGTCCAGTCGATTTTTGTGGTGATCGTGCTCGATGCCCTGGCCGCGCTGTTTCTGATGGAGATGGGCTGGTGACAGACGAAGCCATCATCGAAGTGCGCCAGCTGGTTAATCGTTTCGGCAGCCAGACCGTGCATCAAGACTTGGACCTGGACCTCTATCGCGGCGAAGTACTGGGGGTGGTCGGCGGTTCGGGCACCGGCAAGTCGGTGCTGCTGCGCAGCATTCTCGGCCTGCGCCGCGCCAACTCGGGCAGTGTGCGGGTGTTCGGTGAAGAGCTGCTGAGCCTGCCGCCCGAACGGCGCTCACAGCTGGAACGGCGTTTTGGCGTGCTTTATCAACGCGGCGCGCTGTTTTCCTCGCTGACGGTGACCGAAAACATCGCCCTGCCGTTAATTGAACACGCTAGCCTCAACCGTGCAGCGGCTGAGCGTCTGGCTCAGGTCAAACTGGCGCTGGTCGGCCTGCCGCGCGATGCGGGCGATAAATACCCCACCGAACTGTCCGGCGGCATGATCAAACGCGCCGCGCTGGCCAGGGCCTTGGCCCTGGAACCGGATATTCTGTTTCTGGATGAGCCCACCGCCGGCCTCGACCCGATTGGCGCGGCGGCCTTCGACCAACTGATTCTGACCCTGCGCGATGCGCTGGGCCTCAGTGTGTTTCTGGTCACCCATGACCTCGACACGCTCTACACCATCTGCGACCGGGTCGCGGTGCTGGCGGAAAAACGCGTGCTGGTGGCCGACCGCCTGGACGTCGTGGCCGCCACCGACAACCCTTGGATTCACGAGTATTTTCACGGCCCGCGCGGACGCGCAGCCGAACAGGCGGCCAGCGGCGCGCCAGGGAGAAACTAAATGGAACCGCGTGCTCACCACGTGTTGATTGGCCTGTTTACCGTCTTAATGGTCGCGGCCGGCCTGGCCTTTGCCCTGTGGCTAAGCAACGCCGGCTCGGATCAGGAACTGCGCGACTATGACGTGATTTTCAACGAGGCCGTCAGCGGCCTGTCTAAGGGCAGCGTGGTGCAATACAGCGGCATCAAGGTCGGTGACGTAATCAGCCTGCGCCTCGACCCGCAAGACCCGCGCAAGGTGCGGGCGCATATCCGTGTCGACGCCAATACGCCGATCAAACAAGACACCCAGGCACGCCTGTCGATTACCGGGATTACCGGTGCGGCACTGATCCAGTTGCACGGCGGTACCCCGGAAAGCCCGATACTCGAAAGCCAGGGCAACCAGCGTGTGGAAATCATCGCCGACCCCTCGCCACTGGCGCGTTTGATGGCCAACGGTGAAGACCTGGTGGTGAGTGTCACGCGCCTGCTCGACCGCGCCAACCAGCTGTTCTCCGGTGAGAATGTCGGACGCATTTCGCGCACGCTGGAGAACATCGAACAAACCAGTGCCAGCGTCGCCGACCAGCGCGATGAGCTGCGTCAGGCCCTGCAACAGATGAGCAAAGCCAGCCAGGAAGCCGCCGAGCTGATGCGCAACGCCAACCAGTTGCTCAGCGGCCAGGGCCGTGATGCGCTGGACCGCGCCAGCCGCTTGATGGCCTCACTGGAGCGCAGCAGCAACACCGTCGAACAGCTGCTGACAGACAACCGCAGCGCACTCGACGGCGGCATGCAGGGCGTAG
>JAWWDH010000196.1:0-6404 GCA_033720015.1 Pseudomonas sp. | reverse complement strand
GGTGAAGCGCAAGCTGTGTTCGCCGGTTTTATCGAGGCGCTTGATCAGGCTGGGCAGCTGCATCGATTGTGCGTGCGGATAGCCACTGGCCGCGACCTTGTGCCATGGGTGGGCAGGGTCGAGCATGCGCTGAAAGCTGAACAGCACGTCATCCGCGTTCAGGGTGCGGCTGGGGGTGAAATAGTCAGTGCGGTGAAAGCTCACATCGGGACGCAGGGTAAAGCTATAGGTCAGGCCGTCGGCGCTAACGTCCCAGGCTTGCGCCAGGCTCGGCTGCAGAGTGCCGCTGGTCGCGTCGAAATCCACCAGACGGTTCATCAATACGTCAGCTGACGCGTTGGTGGTGGTTAGGGAGTTGTACTGCACTACGTCGAAACCGTCCGGGCTAGCTTCGGTACAGACGCTGAGGGTGCTGGCTTGGGCCAGTGCAGGCGCCAATAGCGGGGCTAGCAGCAGCGGTAGGAAGGCGAGGCGCATGACAAACTCCTAAGGTGGCTGTTGGTGAACGCTTTACCCTAGGCCATTACTTGGCAGCAGGGCAATCAATCTTGGCGACGAGCGGTCGAGCTGCGTTATCCCTACCAATAGCTGGCTTAGCGACGGGAAATGGCGGCAGGCCTTGAGTAGGAAAAGTACGTTTATTCTTGTTGCGCTTTAGGCTTTCTGGTATAAAGCAGCGCTCTTTTGTAGGGGCCCGGTTCTTGCGCTTTCAGGTACGGCCGGTAAGACCCTCGAGATACGCGGCGCTGCGCGCCAAGATTGAATATTAGCGGCCAACCCATGCCGGGTTGGGCATGTGGTTTTAGAGGGCTGAGGCATGTCGAGAGTCTGTCAAGTTACCGGTAAGGGTCCGGTAACTGGGAATAACATTTCCCACGCAAACAACAAAACCCGTCGTCGTTTCCTGCCGAACCTGCAGCATCATCGCTTCTGGGTCGAGTCTGAGAACCGTTTCGTCCGTCTGCGCGTTTCTGCCAAAGGCATGCGTTGCATCGACAAGCGTGGTATTGACGTCGTTCTGTCCGAGCTACGCGCTCGTGGCGAAAAGGTTTAAGGGGAAAGTCATGCGTGAATTGATCCGTTTGATCTCGAGTGCCGGTACTGGTCACTTCTACACTACCGACAAAAACAAGCGCACCACTCCGGACAAAATCGAAATTAAAAAATTCGATCCGGTTGTGCGTAAGCACGTGATCTACAAGGAAGGCAAGATCAAGTAATTGATCTGGCTCCTTGCCGAGAAAGCCCGCCTATGGCGGGCTTTTTCTTGCCTGTGATTTAGCCTGGCAAACCCCATGCATCAAGAAATTGCCTGGGCCGGTTTTAGCGTGTCTAGCAACGGTCCTGAGGGTGGGAGCCCTGGATCGCAGGCGATAAAAAGCCCGCGCAAGGCGGGCAAAAGGGTGGTGCATGGAGAACGATCAGCTGCTGGCTTGCTCGAAGATCACATAGACCTTGCGGCATGGCTCCAGCACTTCCCAGGTACCGGAGAAGCCAGCGGGGATCACGAATCGGTCGCCGGCGCGTAGGGTCTTGGCGTTACCGTCCTGGTCACGCAGTACCGAGACGCCCTGGAGAATTTCGCAGTACTCGTGCTCGGTGTAGTTGATGTTCCAGTGGCCGATGCCGCCTTCCCAAATACCGGCGTTGAATTGACCGCACGGGCTGCCGTAGTGGTTGCGCACACTTTGCTCGGGGTCGCCGGTAAGGACTTTTTCTGCGGCCGGGCGGTAATGCTCTGGGGTGGTGGTTGCTTGGGCGAAGTCGACGATCTGCTCAATGTTCATAAGAAGGTCCAGTCAGGCTTGTTATCAGTTGAATGGCAATTTCGGCAGTCTATGTTTAATAAAGCGCACATAACAAGGCAGCTTTGCCTCTATTTGTAAAAAATATTGGAACTACGCAGGCCGCTGGTTTAGTGTTGCCGGCACGATTGGGTTTGTTAAACCCATGCAGAATAATTGACAGCGCGTGCGGCCGACCTGCGGCGCTTTACTAGCGATAGAGGATGTTCGAATGACTAACCTGACTCGTGCCGATTGGGAGCAGCGTGCCAAGAATCTGAAAATAGAAGGGCGCGCCTTTGTTCATGGCGAGTACCGCGCGGCGGTTTCGGGTGACACCTTTGAGTGCATCAGTCCGGTCGATGGCCGCGTACTGGGTCAAGTCGCCAGCTGTGATCTGGCCGACGCCGAACTGGCCGTAGCGGATGCCCGTGCGACCTTTGAGTCCGGCGTCTGGTCGCGTATGGCACCGGTGCAGCGCAAGCGCATCATGATTCGTTTCGCTGATCTGATGGATCAGCATGCCGAAGAGCTGGCGCTGTTGGAAACCCTCGACATGGGTAAGCCGATCAGCGATTCGCTGGGTGTCGATGTGCCGGGTGCTTCGCGCGCCATCCGCTGGAGCGGTGAAGCTGTCGACAAGATCTACGACGAAGTCGCCGCCACCCCGCATGACGAACTGGGCCTGGTCACTCGTGAGCCGGTGGGTGTAGTCGCGGCCATCGTGCCGTGGAACTTCCCGATGATCATGACCTGCTGGAAGCTTGGCCCGGCGCTGTCCACCGGTAACTCGGTGATCGTCAAACCTTCTGAGAAGTCGCCGCTCACTGCACTGCGTCTGGCCCAGTTGGCGCTTGAGGCAGGTATTCCAGCAGGCGTGCTCAACGTATTGCCGGGTTACGGTCACACCGTGGGTAAAGCGCTGGCGCTGCATATGGATGTCGACACCCTGGTGTTCACCGGTTCAACCAAGATCGCCAAGCAGCTGATGATCTACGCCGGTGAATCCAATATGAAGCGTGTATGGCTGGAGGCGGGCGGCAAGAGCGCCAACATCGTCTTCGCCGATGCGCCGGACCTCAAGGCAGCAGCTGAAGCGGCGGCGGCGGCGATCTGCTTTAACCAGGGCGAGATGTGCACCGCAGGTTCGCGCTTGCTGGTGGAGCGCTCGATCAAGGATCAGTTTATGCCGATGGTGGTGGAAGCCATGCAGGGCTGGAAAGCCGGCCACGCACTGGACCCAGATACCAAGGTCGGCGCGCTGGTCGATGCGGGCCACCTCAACTCGGTACTCGGCTATATCGAGACGGGTCACGCGGATCAGGCCAAGCTGCTCTGCGGCGGCAAGCGCACCCTGGAAGAGACAGGTGGCATGTATGTAGAACCGACCATCTTCGATGATGCCCACAACGCCATGCGCATCGCCCAGGAAGAGATTTTTGGCCCAGTGCTGACGGTGATTGCCTTCGACAGCACCGAGGAAGCGATTCAGATCGCCAACGACAGCATCTACGGTCTGGCGGCGGCAATCTGGACCAGCAACCTGTCCAAGGCCCATCTGGCGGCCAAGGCGCTGCGTGTTGGCAGCATGTGGGTCAACCAGTACGACGGTGGTGACATGACCGCGCCGTTTGGTGGTTACAAGCAGTCGGGCAACGGCCGCGACAAGTCGCTGCATGCGTTCGACAAGTACACTGAAATCAAAGCCACCTGGATCAAGCTGTAACAGCGTGATTTCGGGGTAATAGGCGGGGCAGTGCCCAAGGTCTACCTTCCCCACAGAGAATCGGTTCTAGTAGCCACAGCTGCGGCCGGGTTTCCTTAGGAAGCCCGGCCGTTTTGTTTGCAGCGGCCATGACAGCAAGGAGTCTGGCAATGCGTTGGGGTACCTATTTCGCGGTCTGTTCGGCGGTAATCAGCATCGGCCTGGCGCTTGGCGTGACCATGCCTTTGGTGTCGCTGCGCCTTGAAGCGTGGGGCTACGACTCGTTTGCCATCGGTGTGATGGCGGCAACACCGGCGGTGGGCGTGCTGCTGGGTGCATCCCTGGCCGGACGATTGGCGGCGCGTTTGGGCACGGCCAGGCTGATGCAGCTGTGTTTATTGCTAGGCGCTTTGTCGGTTGCTGGGTTGGCGCTGGTGCAGAGTTATGCGGTGTGGCTCGGCTTGCGTCTGTTTCTCGGTGTGGCGCTGACGGTGGTCTTTATCCTGGGTGAAAGCTGGATCAACCAGCTGGCCGTGGAAAAATGGCGTGGCCGACTGGTGGCGCTGTATGGCACTGGCTACGCACTCAGCCAGCTGTGTGGCCCGTTGTTGCTGACTGCGCTGGGTACCGAAAGTGACAGCGGCTTCTGGACCGGAGTCGGTCTGCTGATCGGCGGCTCGCTGTTGTTGCTGGGGCGCACCGGCGCGCCGGCGGTGGACGGACAGAGCGCGTCAGGGCGTGGTCTGCCGGCGTTCTGTCGTAAGTTGCCGGCGATTGCCTGGGCGGTGATGCTGTTTGCTGCGTTCGAAGCGATGATGCTAACCCTGTTGCCGATCTATGGCCTGCGCCAAGGCTTCACTCAGGACATCGCCCTATTGATGGTAAGCGTGGTGGTGGTCGGCGATGCTGCGTTGCAGTTGCCGATTGGCTGGATGGCCGATCGTGTGTCGCGACAGATGCTGTTCCGTGGCTGTGGCGTGGTGTTGCTGGCCTCTAGTTTGGCGATCCCGCTGACGCTGCACACGGTGTTGATCTGGCCGGTACTGGTGGCATTCGGCGCCAGCGCTGGCGGGCTATTCACCTTGTCGTTGATTTTGATCGGCGAACGTTACCGCGATGACGAGCTGGTGCGCGCCAATGCCCATGTCGCCCAGCTGTGGGGGCTGGGCTGCCTGATCGGGCCGTTGAGTACCGGTGCCGTCAGCCAGTGGGTCAGCGGTCACGCCCTGCCGATGATGATGGCGCTGGGCGCGGCGGTTTTCGTGGTGCTTGCCTGGCGGAACTCGGGCTTCGGCGAGCCGCTGGCCGTCACTGCAGGTAGCGATTAACCGGGGTCGGCGAGCAACGCGCTGACCGTACTGCCGACCTGGCGGACAGCTGTCTCGAGCTCCGCACTGGGCAGTGCCGAGTAGTTAATGCGCAAGCAATTACGGTATTTACCTGCCGCCGAGAAGATGCTGCCCGGCGCAATTTGGATCGCGTGTGGCAGCAGGGCGCGGTTCAGGCGCTGACTGTCGAATTGGCGGTCCAGCTCAATCCACAGCATAAAGCCACCTTCAGGCTGACTGACGCGCGTACCTGGCGGGAAATAGCGGCTTACCCAATCAATCATCAGGTCGCGGTTGCGTGCGTATTGGCTGCGCATGCGGCGCAGATGCGGCTCGTAATGGCCGCCGCTGATGAACTCGGCCAATGCCAGTTGCGGCAGTTGCGCGGCCGTGCCGGTGCCGATGTATTTCAGGTGCAAAATTTTTTGCAGGTAGCGCCCGGGCGCGATCCAGCCAATACGCAGGCCGGGTGCCAGGGTTTTCGAGAAGGAGCTGCACAGCAGCACCCGACCGTCTTCGTCATAGGATTTGATGGTGCGCGGTCGCGGGTAGCTGTAGGCCAGCTCGCCATACACATCATCTTCGATGATTGCTACGTCAAACCGCTGGGCCAGGGCAATCAGTGCGCGCTTGTTGGCATCCGGCATGATGTAGCCGAGTGGGTTGTTACAGGTAGGCGTGAGCTGGATGGCTTTGATCGGCCACTGTTCCAGCGCAAGCTCCAGCGCCTCCAGGCTGATACCCGTGAGCGGGTCAGTGGGCAGTTCCAGGGCCTTCATGCCAAAGCCTTTAAGTGCCTGCATCACGCCATGGAAACTCGGCGAGTCAACCGCCACCACGTCGCCCGGTTTGCAGGTGGCGCAAATGGCCGCGGAGAGTGCTTCGTGGCAGCCGGTGGTGGTGACGATGTCATCGGTCGGGATTTGGCAGCCTGAGTCGAGCATCAGCCGTGAAATTTGCTCGCGCAGGGCCGGGTCGCCATTGATACAACCGTAGCTGAGTTCTTTCACGCTTTGCCGCCGGCTCAGGCGCGACATCGAACGCAGCAGGGGTTTTAGGGTTGCGCTGCTGATGTCCGGCATGCCGCGACCTAGCTGCAGAATGTTGCTGCCGGGTGGGATGCTGATCAGCTCCAGTACATGATCCCACTGCGAGACATCCAGCGGGCGCTGTGCGGCGCGGCTGACGATGGGTAGCTCCGGTTTTTTGCGGCTGGGCGGTACAAAGTAGCCTGATTTGGGCCGTGGTGTCGCCATGCCTTGATCTTCAAGGTGACGGTAAGCCTGCTGCACGGTGCTCAGGCTGACGCCGTGTTCAACGCTCAGTGCACGCACCGATGGCAGGCGATCGCCTGGGCGATACAGGCCTTGCTCGATACGCGAGCTGAGCATGGCGGCGAGGTCGACATAAAGGCTCATACAGGCTCCGTCGTGTAAGTGGCGCAGTCTGTGCGTAAAGATAAACCAGTACAGATGCCGCTATTTTTCACAATTCAGTGGCCGTCTTAAGTCGTCTGTATGGATTTAATATGCGTTTTTTGAATCTGTCATGCTTTTTCGCGTAAGACCATTATCAACTCTCGCAATG
>JAWWDH010000195.1:0-6419 GCA_033720015.1 Pseudomonas sp. | reverse complement strand
CGTTAGACGCTTTATTTACGGGAGAAGTGCACCACCAGCCTGTCGCCGACGGTTTGTAAAATCTGTACCAGTACCAGCAGCAAGACCACGGTGACCAGCATCACGTCTGGCTGATAGCGTTGATAGCCATAACGTACCGCGAGGTCGCCAAGGCCACCGCCGCCAATCAGGCCGCTCATGGCGGTGTAGGACACCAGGGTAATGGCGGTCACGGTGATGGCCGCGATGATGCCGGGCATGGCCTCGGGCAACAGAGCGTTGACGACGATTTGCCGGGTGGTTGCGCCCATGGCTTGGGTGGCCTCAATAATGCCGCGGTCCACTTCACGCAGCGCAGTTTCCACCAAGCGCGCGAAGAACGGCGTAGCCCCGACCACCAGCGGCGGGATGGCCCCGGCGACGCCCAGCGAGGTACCGGTGACGATCACGGTGAACGGAATCATCACGATAAGCAGGATCACAAACGGCACCGAGCGCAGGACGTTCACCAGCAGCGACAGCACGCCATACAGGGCTTTCTGTTCGAACATCTGCCGAGGACCGGTGAGAAACAGCAACACGCCCAGCGGTAGACCGAGCAGCACGGTGAGCAAGATAGAGCCGCCGAGCATGCTCAGGGTGTCCAGGCTGGCGTAGCCGATTTCTATCCAGTCGACATTGGGCAGCAGGCGAGTGAGTAGGGCTTCCATTAGCGCAGCACCTCCAGATGCACGTCGGCGCTGGCGAAGCGCGCCAGTGCGGCGTCCATATCGCCACCGGTCAGGGCCAGGGTCAACTGGCCATAGGGCGTGTTTTTGATACGGTCGATACGTCCGGCGAGGATGCTGTAATCCACCCCGGTTTCGCGCGCGACGGTACCCAGCAGCGGTGCGTAGGTGGCTTCGCCCTGAAAGGTCAGGCGCAGGATGCGGCCTTGTACGTGGGCGAAATCGTCACGCTGTGCATCTTCTTCAATCTGCTCGTCTTCCTGCACAAAGCGCTTGCTGGTGGCGTGCTGCGGGTGCAGAAACACCTCGGCTACTGGCCCAGACTCGACAATCACCCCGGCATCCATCACCGCCACGCGGTCGCAAACACGACGGATCACGTCCATCTCGTGGGTGATCAGCACGATGGTCAGGTTCAGCTCGCGGTTGATCTCGGCCAGCAGTTGCAGCACCGAGGCGGTGGTCTGTGGGTCGAGGGCGCTGGTGGCTTCGTCGCACAGCAGAATCTTCGGCTCGGTGGCGAGGGCGCGGGCGATGCCGACGCGCTGTTTCTGACCGCCGGAAAGCTGCGCCGGGTATTTGTTGGCGTGATCTTGCAGGCCAACGCGGGCCAGCAACTCGCTGACGCGCGCGTCGATGGCGCTGCGCGGCATCTCGCCCGCCAGCTTCAGCGGCATGGCCACGTTGTCGGCCACGGTTTTCGAGGACAGCAGGTTGAAGTGCTGAAAGATCATTCCGACACGCTGGCGGAAGCGCCGCAGGCCATTGGCGTCGAGGGCGGTGACGTCCTCACCGTCGACCTCGATGCGGCCGCCGCTGGGCTCTTCAAGGCGATTGATCAGGCGCAGCAGGGTGCTTTTGCCTGCACCGGAGTGGCCGATGATGCCGAACACTTCGCCACGGGCGATGTGCAAGTCACTTGGCTGTAAAGCGGGGATGTTCTGGCCACTGACGCGGTACGCCTTGTGGACCTGATGAAAATTGATCACGCGTTAAACCTTTTGGGTTTCAGAGTGGCCGGATAGGCATAAGCGGCCGGCTAGTCTACCCGGCGCTGTTTAGGTCGTAAAAATCTTTGTAGACCTATGGTTATAACTAAAAAGAATTAAAAGTCGAGCTGTTCAGCCCTGAGTAACCAAGGCCAATGCAAACGACCGGGCAAGCCCGGTCGTGGCTTCTGTACAGTGGTTTAGCGTTTGGGGCTGAGCACCAACTGCGGCACCTGGGCAGGTTTGATCACCTGGCTGATACGTGGGCTGAAACTTGGGTCTAGGCGCTTGATCCGGGCATTGAGCAGCGAGGCGACCCAGGGGAAATCCTTAGCCTGGCGTACTTCGATGCGCACCGCGCAACGGAAGGTCACAACATCGGCTGCGACAGCGTCAAGCAGGCTGCGCAGGCGTTCATTATCCTGATTGTCCAGCATCGGCATGCTGATCACGCTGCTGGCCGCTGTTGGGTTGATCAGCTTGGCTTGCGGCTTGGCTGGCGCTTCTGGCCGCTGTTTCGCCTGATTTGCAGCGGCTTGGCGCTCGGCGGCAAGGCGTAGCTGGCGGGCCTGCTCCAGATGAGCCGCTTCGGCGCGAGCGGCGTTCAATGCCTTGGCCTGGCGCTGCTGTTCGGCGGCGGCCAGTTCGGCCTCGCGGGCCTGAGTGATGGCGCCATCCAGACCTGTGGTCAGGGCCGGAGCCTGCGGCATCAGGCTGCGAGCACGGCTCAGGGCTTTGGTGGCGTTATCCAGGTCACCGCTCTGCAGGGCTTTTTGCCCTTGTTGCAGATGTGCTTCGGCGAGCTGCCGCTGAAAGTGCTCCAGGCGTGTATCCCCCGCCGCGCGTTGCTGCAGGTTTACCAACTGGCTTTCGGCGCGGCTCAAGTCGCCGCGAGTAAGGCTCTGATCGAGTTGGCGGAAAGCGCTGACCAGATCATCCACCGGCAGGTTGGCCGGTTGTGGCGCGTTTTGGCAGCCGGCCAGCAGCAGAACCAGCATCAGGGTAAAGCCACGGAAAATGAACGATTTCATTGCTGCGCGTCTCGGATTGAGCAAAAAACGTGCAAGTTTACACTGCGCTCGACAGCATCACCAACAGTTCAGGCGGTGCGCCGCGGTAAGGCAAAAGAAAGCAAAAATAGGCCGGCGGCGGTAACCACGATCGAAGGCCCGGCCGGGGTGTCCTGAAACCACGACAGGCTCAGGCCGCCACACACCGCGACAATGCCCAGCAGGCTGGCGCCGAACGCCATCTGCTCCGGGGTGCGCGCGTGGCGCTGAGCGGCGGCGGCAGGGATGATCAGCAAGGAGGTGATCAACAGCACACCGACTATCTTCATCGCCACGGCGATCACCACGGCGATCAACAGCATCAGGCTCAGGCGAATCGCCGCCACCGGCAGGCCTTCGACCTTGGCCAGCTCTTCATGCACGGTAATCGCCAGCAAGGGCCGCCACAGCACTGCCAGCAGCACCAGCACCAGCGCGCTGCCGCCGACGATCCAGGCCAGGTCAGTCGGGCCGACGGCCAGCAGGTCGCCGAACAGGTAGCCCATCAGGTCGATGCGTACGTCCTGCATAAAGCTCAGCACTACCAAGCCCAGCGACAAGGTGCTGTGGGCGAGGATGCCGAGCAGGGTGTCGGAGGCCAGCGGTTGGCGGCTTTGCAGGGTGACCAGCAGGGTCGCCAGCAGCACGCAGCCGACCGTCACCGCTAGGGTCGGGCTGACATCCAGCATCAGCCCGAGCGCCACGCCGAGCAGCGCGGCGTGGGACAGGGTATCGCCGAAATAGGCCATGCGCCGCCACACCACAAACGAGCCGAGCGGCCCGGCCACCAGCGCCAGGGCCAGGCCAGCGAGCAGGGCGTTGAGTAGAAAATCAGCCATGCTTGCAGCCATCTCCGTGAATATGCGGTTTAACCGGGCCTTTGATGCTCAGGCCAGAGGTGGTTTCGCTGACCACCGCGCCATGCAGGTCGTGCTCATGGTCGTGGTGGTGGGTGTAGATCGCCAGGCTCTTGGCATCCTGGCCGAACAGTTCGACGAAGGCCGGATCATAGCTGACTTGCTCCGGATGCCCGGAGCAGCAGACGTGACGGTTCAGGCAAACCACCTGGTCGGTGGTGCTCATTACCAGGTGCAGGTCATGGGAGACCATCAATACGCCGCAGCCATAGCGATCGCGCAGCTGGGTGATCAGCCGGTACAGCTCAGCCTGGCCGGCGACGTCGACGCCTTGTACCGGCTCATCCAAAACCAGCAATTCCGGTTCGCGCAGCAGTGCACGGGCCAGCAGTACGCGCTGCAGCTCGCCGCCCGAGATGTTTTGCAGTGGGCTGTCGATCACCTGTTCGGCGCCGACTTCAGCCAGCGCCGCTTGTGCGCGAGGGCGGTCAACCCCAGGCACCAGGCGCAGAAAGCGCAGCACCGAGAGCGGCAAGGTGACATCCACATGCAGCTTTTGCGGCATATAGCCGATGCGCAGCTTGGCTTTGCGCCAGACACTGCCGCTGTCGGGTTTGAGCAGGCCGAGTACGGCGCGCACCAGGGTGGTTTTACCGGCACCATTGGGGCCGATCAGGGTGACGATTTCGCCGGGCTTTACGCTCAGCTGCACATCCTGCAGCACGTTTTGCCCGGCGAAGGTCACGCCGACGCCTTCGAGGCGGATCAGCGCATCACTCATGCCTGCTCCCGGCAGCCGGCGCACAGTCCAACCACCTCCACGGTTTGGCTTTCTACAACGAAGCCGACAGCCGCCGCGGAGCTGACAATGGCGTCGCTGATAGCCGCTTGTTCCAGCTCGATGGCTGCGCTGCAGCCCCGACAGATCAGAAACTGGCCTTGGTGCGGATGCTCCGGATGGCTACAGCCGATAAAGGCGTTGAGCGAAGCAATGCGATGCACCAGGCCGTTTTCCAAGAGGAAATCCAGCGCCCGATAGACCGTTGGCGGCGCAGCGCGGCGGCCATCCTCTTCGCTCAATACGCCAAGAATGTCATAGGCACCCAGCGGCTTATGGCTGTGCCAGACCAGTTCCAGCACGCGTTTACGCAAAGCGGTCAGGCGCAGGCCCTGGCGCGTGCAGATGCTTTCTGCTTCAGCCAGGGCGTGACTGACGCAGTGGGAATGGTCGTGTGGGCGTGAGGCCAGAGGCGCTTGAGTCATGGGCAACGACGAATTGGCTTAGAGACGTTATTATATTACCTGTTCCTTCCCCTTATGAGTGTTCCTGTGTTGCGTCTTTTTTCTGCTGCGTGCCTGTTGTTCGTCACTCTTTCTTTCAGTGTTGCTGCCCAGAGCGAGGCCTCGGTGCGTGTGCTGACCAGCATCAAACCGCTGCAGCTGATTGCGGCTGCTGTGCAGGACGGGGTGGGTCAGCCGGACGTATTGCTGCCGCCGGGCGCCTCTCCGCACCATTACGCGCTGCGCCCCTCCGATGTGCGCCGGGTGCGCGATGCCGACCTGCTGTACTGGATTGGCCCTGATCTAGAGAGCTTTCTGCCGCGGGTATTGGCTGGCCGCGACAAAGCCAATGTGGCGGTGCAGGATCTGCCAGGCATGAGCCTGCGTCATTTCGGCGACAGTCCGGCGCAACACGCCGAGCATAATGATGATCACGCAGATCACGCAGATCACGCAGATCACGCAGATCACGCAGATCACGCGAGCACTGATGCCGATCAGCATGATCATGCGCACCGTCCCGGCAGTCTGGATGCCCACTTGTGGCTGTTGCCGGCCAATGCCCGGGTTATTGCCGGCAAGATGGCGGCCGACTTGGCGCTGGTCGATCCCGCCAATGCGGCGCGTTACCAGGCCAATCTCGAGGCGTTTGCTGGGCGGTTGGAGGCTCTGGATCAGCGCTTGCAAACCCGTCTGGCCGGTTTGAAGGGCAAGCCGTACTTTGTATTCCACGAAACCTATGATTACTTCGAGGCCGCTTACGGGCTCGGCCACGCTGGCGTGTTGAGCGTACTCGGTGAAGTGCAGCCCGGCGCCCAGCACGTTGCCGCCATGCGTGAGCGCTTGCAGCAAGCGGGACCGACCTGTGTGTTCAGCGAGCCCCCGTTTCGCCCGCGCCTGGCGCAAACCCTGAGTGCGGGCTTGCCAGTCACCCTGGCCGAGTTGGATGCCATGGGCGGCGCCATGGCACTTGATGCGCAGGGTTATACGGCGTTGCTGGAAAACCTCGCAGGTGAACTGGCGGGTTGTTTAGAGGCGTTGTAACGGCGGACTGGCTTGCTAGAAGGCAAACGGCAGGCTCAGCTCGACCTGTTGGCGCTGCGCCAGGCGGCGCTGGAACTCATCCGGATCATGGATCAACACCTCTTGTCCGGCGAAGGACTCGGCGGCAATCAGCCGTGACAGCCAGAAGCGCACGCAGGCGATACGCAGCATCGCCGGCCACAGTTCGGCTTCCGCTGCAGTAAAGGGTCGCAGCGCCGCATAAGCACCGAGCAGGGCCTGAGCGCGCTTGTGATCGAGGCTGCCATCTGCATGCGAGCACCAGTCATTCAGGGCGATCGCCAGGTCGTAGAGCATCGGCCCGCAGCAGGCATTGTAGAAGTCGATCACCCCGGCCAGATGGTTGCCGTCGAACAGCACGTTGTCGCGGAACAAGTCGGCATGCAGGTTGGCTTGTGGCAAGGCCTGGATGCGCGTCGTGAGGCCGTGAATTTCCGCCAGTGCATCACGCAGCAGCGGCAGTTGCTCATCGGG
>JAWWDH010000194.1:0-6447 GCA_033720015.1 Pseudomonas sp. | reverse complement strand
GCTGATTCTGGGTGGCTTGCTGCTGATACTCGCCGGGTTGGTCTGGCTGGTGATGCGCGCCTTCGCTACCAGCCTGCTATGGGGCTGGGCCAGTTTTTTGCCGCCATTCACCTTGTTATATGTATTGCGTCACTGGCGTTCAGCGCGCCCGGCCATTGTGTTGTCTGGCTTGGGCATTATTCCGTTGGTGGTCGGCCTGACTTTGCTAGCCAGTCATGATACGCAGCGTCTGGAAGCCATCCTCAGCCTGAAATGGCTTCAACCTGAGGTGCAGGCACCTGCCGAGCTGGCCATCGACCTGCGCGGCGAACTGAATGGCCGGCCTTTCGCGCCACAGCAGGCGGAGTTGCTTGACGGTGTATTGAGTCTGCGTGAAGGCCAGGATTTCTTCGCCCAGAGCGAGTTGGTGATTCGTCTGCCAAGCGTCGACCAGGGGCCGGTACGGGTCGATGTGCTGCCCGCAGATCGAGGCGTACTGCCGGAAGTGGAAATCAGCTGGCTGTTGCCGGAGCAGGAATTGCCCGAAGCGCGCCGTTTGAGTCGTGGCTATACCCTGCACTTAGATTTGCAGCCGCTTGCGCCGAACAAGCTGGTGGGCGATTTTCATCTGGTTCTACCACCGCAATTTAAAACCACCCTGAGCGGCAGGCTTGAGTTGTTCCGCAATGGCCTGCGCTACCAAGGCGATCAGGTGGATCGTCAATTTGACTCGGTCGATACCCTCAGCTACGTCATCCAGGACTATTTGGAGCGCCGCTTTGCCACTCGCCAGGTGCAACTGCAGCCGATTGGCAGCCTGAATTTCCCCCAGCAGAAGATTGACCTGAATGTTCAGGCACGCATCAACGGTGAGCTGCAGCAGTTACCGATCGCGCTGCACAAGCGCGATAGCCGTGGCTGGCAGGTGGCGTCTGATAACTTTGCGCCGCTAGCTAATACCGTTGTTGCAACCGGTGTAGAAAAACCTGCAGCGGTTGTTGCTGTGCTGCCGGAGCGGGCCAGCAGGGCGTTGGACCGTCGCGTGCGTTTCAGTCTCGAAGGTTTGCTGCGCAGTCCGAGCCGCTATCACGACCTCAGCATGCGTGCGGTCACGGAGCGTGGCAATACTGGCGAAGGGCGCTTTCAAGGGGTTGATCAGGATGGACGGATCATCCTGCGTCAGCGCATGAATGGGCGAGGTGAAGTCAGCTACAGGCTGCTCCCGGAAGAAATTACCCGCATCGAGCTGCTTGAGCCCTAAAGCCAGCCAAAGCCAAGCACTTGAAATCCCACAACATGCCCCAACCTCTATGACATCCGCCGCCCTGCGGCTTCGTCAACAAAGTGGAGTAAGAGAGCATGAGTGTGGAAACTCAAAAAGAAACCCTGGGCTTCCAGACAGAGGTGAAGCAGCTGCTGCACCTGATGATCCATTCGCTGTATTCGAATAAGGAAATCTTTCTTCGCGAACTGATTTCCAACGCATCCGATGCCACCGACAAACTGCGTTTCGAAGCACTGGCCAAGCCAGAGCTGCTCGAAGGCGGCGCAGAACTGAAGATCCGCGTTAGCTTCGACAAAGACGCCAAGACCGTCACCCTCGAAGACAACGGCATTGGCATGAGCCGTGAAGATGCCATCACCCACCTGGGCACCATCGCCAAGTCCGGCACCGCCGACTTTATGCAGCGCCTGACCGGCGACCAGAAGAAAGACTCGCACCTGATCGGTCAGTTCGGTGTGGGCTTCTATTCGGCCTTTATCGTGGCCGACAAGGTTGATGTATACAGCCGTCGTGCCGGCACTCCGGCGAGCGAAGGCGTGCATTGGTCGAGCAAAGGCGAGGGCGATTTTGAAATTGCCACCATTGAGAAAGCCGAGCGCGGTACCCGCATCGTGCTGCACCTGAAGGCTGCCGAAGACGAGTTCGCCGATGGCTGGCGTCTGCGCAATATCATCAAGAAATACTCCGACCATATCGCCTTGCCGATCGAACTGCCGAAAGAGCAAGCTGCTGCCGAAGGCGAAGAAGCGCCGGCCCTGGAGTGGGAAACTGTAAACCGCGCCAGCGCCCTGTGGACCCGTCCGCGTACCGAGATCAAGGACGAGGAATACCAGGAGTTCTACAAGCACATCGGTCATGACTTCGAGAACCCACTGAGCTGGAGCCACAACAAGGTTGAAGGCAAGCTGGAGTACACCTCGCTGCTGTACACCCCGGCCCGTGCGCCGTTCGATCTGTACCAGCGTGAAGCGCCACGTGGCCTGAAGCTCTATGTGCAGCGTGTCTTCGTCATGGATCAGGCTGAGTCCTTCCTGCCGCTGTACCTGCGCTTTATCAAGGGCGTGGTTGATTCCAACGACCTGTCGCTGAACGTCTCCCGTGAAATCTTGCAGAAAGACCCGATCATCGACTCGATGAAGTCGGCGCTGACCAAGCGCGTATTGGACATGCTGGAGAAACTGGCGAAGAACCAGCCGGAAGAATACAAGAGCTTCTGGAAGAACTTCGGTCAGGTGCTCAAGGAAGGCCCGGCGGAAGACTTCGCCAACAAGGAAAAAATCGCCGGCTTGCTGCGTTTTGCCTCAACCCGTAGCGAAAACGGTGAGCAGAGCGTTGGCCTGGCTGAATACATCGCCCGCATGAGCGAAGGCCAGGACAAGGTCTATTACCTCACTGGCGAATCTTACGCCCAGGTGAAGAACAGTCCGCACCTGGAAGTGTTCCGCAAGAAAGGCATCGAAGTGCTGCTGCTCACCGACCGTATCGATGAGTGGCTGATGAGCTACCTCACCGACTTCGACGGCAAGCAGTTTGTCGATGTCGCCCGTGGCGATCTGGACCTGGGCAAGCTGGATTCGGAAGAAGACAAGAAGGCTCAGGAAGACGTCGCCAAGAGTAAAGAAGGCCTGGTTGAGCGCCTGAAAACGGCCTTGGGTGAGCAAGTCGCCGAGGTGCGTGTATCGCATCGCTTGACCGACTCGCCGGCTATTTTGGCCATTGGCGAGCAGGACCTGGGGCTGCAAATGCGCCAGATTCTTGAAGCCAGCGGGCAGAAGGTGCCGGAGTCCAAGCCGATCTTCGAGTTCAACCCAGGTCACCCACTGATCGAAAAGCTCGATGCTGAAACGGACGAAGATCGTTTCGTCGACCTCAGCCACATTCTCTTCGACCAGGCTGCGCTAGCCGCAGGGGATAACCTGAAAGATCCGGCTGCTTATGTGCAGCGCCTGAATAAGCTGTTGGTCGAACTGTCTGCCTGATCTAGGCAAACGTAAACGCCTGCTAATGGCAGCAGTACTGCCCGCTTAAGCATTTAAGTCTGGGCAGTGCTACCGCGAAAATCCGATGCCAGCTGTTCTGGTATCGGATTTTTTTGTTTCTGCAGCAGCCTTAGCTCGACTGCGGCGAGCACTTAAACGTCTCCGGCCTCTACGCGCCCGTTGGTGTATATGACCGCTTAGTAGCTGGGTTTCAGCCCGAGCAGGCCACAGGCGATCAGGGCCACGCAGATGATCATCGCGGTTACGGTTAGCGGAAAGGGGGTGAGGGCAGGCAAGGCTGTCGGTGTATTTCAGGCCGACAGTTCAGCCGACGTCAAACAAGCCGGCCAGCAATAGAATGATCCAAGCCGTCGAGACCTTCATGGTTAATGCTGAAGGGCCGTCCCAGGATGGTCAGTCGCAGAGTGGGTAGGTCAAGCCCCGAGGAATAGTGGTTTGTTCCTCGGGGCTTGTGCCGCGGTGATTAGATACCTTGAGGAATGTCTTCGCCGCCCAGCGCTTCGAACAGTGCCGGCAGAAACTCCACCAGGGTCAGCATCATCAGGGTGAAGCTGGCGTCCTGCTGGCCGAGGTCATCGTCGCCGCCATCTTGTTCGGCCTGATCCTGCAGCAGGTCTTCGAAGCGCAGGCGCTTGACCACCAGCTTGTCATCCAGCATGAACGACAGTTTTTCCTGCCAGGCCAGGGACAGTTGGGTGACCTGTTTGCCTGAGGTCATGTGCAGCTGGATCTCGTCGCTGGTCAGGTCCTGGCGCTTGCAGCGCACCACGCCGCCATCTTCGTGGGTATCACGTAGCTCGCATTCGTCCAGAACAAAGAAATCGTCAGCGGCTTGCTGGGTCTTGACCCAGTCAGTCAGCGTGGCGCTCGGGGCAATTTTAACGGTCAGCGGGCGAACCGGTAGCGAGCCGATAGCTTCACGCAGGGTCGATAGCAGATCTTCGGCGCGCTTGGCGCTCGCCGAGTCAACCAGAATCAGGCCCTGCTTGGGGGCAATGGCGGCGAAGGTGGCGGATTTGCGAATAAAGGCGCGTGGCAGGAAGGCCTGTACGATTTCATCTTTAAGCTGATCGCGCTCTTTCTTGTAGACCTTGCGCATCTGCTCGGCTTCGATCTCGTCGACTTTGTCCTTTAGTGCGTCGCGAACCACGCTGCCCGGCAGAATGCGTTCTTCCTTGCGGGCGGCGATCAGCAGGAAATCGCCACTGACGTGAACCAGCGGAGCATCGCCACCTTTACCGAAGGGCGCGATAAAGCCGTAGGTGTTGAGTTCCTGGCTGGCGCATGAGCGGGCTGGTTTGGCTGCCAGAGCAGTCTCCAGCGCCTCGGCATCAAAAGGGATATCTTGGGTGAGGCGATAAACCAGTAGGTTACGAAACCACATAAGGGGGTGAATCTCCTTTAACTGAGCTGCCGGCAGCGGCAGGTGTCACAAGTCGTGAGTAGCGGGTGCAGATTCTGACTCAGGTTGTTCAAGGCCATGTGACCCATTAGATAGCCTGCACGTTTCGCGTGCATTATTCCCCCGCGCAGTGCTCGAGGCCAAGTCTGCGCTAAGCCTTTGCTGCAACAATAAAAATTTTCAAAACAGTGCTTGCCAAGATACGTATGGCTGTCTAGAATGCGCCCACTTCGAGAGAGAAGGGTGATTAGCTCAGCTGGGAGAGCAGCTGCCTTACAAGCAGCGGGTCGGCGGTTCGATCCCGTCATCACCCACCACTCGCTTTTGAAGTTACGCGCAGCGGTAGTTCAGTCGGTTAGAATACCGGCCTGTCACGCCGGGGGTCGCGGGTTCGAGTCCCGTCCGCTGCGCCATTTTTATCCTCGCTTCATCCCCTCTGTGACACCTCGAAATTCCTCGTAACGCCTCGCAAAATCAAATATTAAAAAACACCTAAACATCTGAACTTATACGCATTTCTTGCCTCCTATCACGGTAGCCAGTGATCGTAGCGGCCTGCTAAGCTCGCGCTTTCACACCATTAGCCCTAGGGCGCACCGGACAAGGAACAAGCATGAAACAGCATCGTTTAGCAGCGGCGGTCGCCCTGGTAGGTTTGGTTCTCGCAGGTTGCGATTCGCAAACCAGCGAAATCGCCCTGGAAACTCCAGCGCAGAAGGCATCCTATGGCATCGGCCTGAACATGGGCAAAAGCCTGGCTCAGGAAGGCATGGATGATCTGGACTCCAATGCTGTTGCTCAAGGCATCGAAGATGCCATTGGCAAGAAAGAACAGCGCCTGAAAGATGAAGAGTTGATCGAGGCCTTTGCCTTCCTGCAGAAGCGTGCGGAAGAGCGCATGGTGACGCTGAATGAAGAGTCGGCCAAGGCCGGTAAGAAATTCCTTGAAGACAACGCCAAGCGTGATGGCGTGACCACCACCGCTTCCGGTCTGCAGTATGAAGTGGTGAAGAAGGCCGACGGCGTACAGCCAAAGGCGACTGACGTGGTGACTGTGCATTACGAAGGCAAGCTGACCGATGGCAGCGTGTTCGACAGCTCGGTTGAGCGCGGCAGCCCGATTGACCTGCCGGTTAACGGTGTGATCCCAGGTTGGGTTGAAGGTTTGCAGCTGATGCACGTTGGCGAGAAGTACAAACTCTACATCCCAAGCGAGCTGGCTTACGGCGAGCAAAGCCCTACCCCGGCCATCCCAGCCAACTCGGTGTTGGTGTTTGATCTGGAGCTGATTGCGATCAAAGACGCTGCCGCTGAAGAGTAACGTTCAGCGATGCAGACAACGCCCCGTCTCGACGGGGCGTTGTCGTTTTTGTCGCTCGCAATCTGCACTTTTTGTTTGACTGACGGGTCTTAAAGGGTGCATCCGGTGGTTGCGGTGTTACGGTTATGCACATTTTCTTTTGTGGCTGTAGCGGGTTAGTGTGGTTCTCTTTAATAAACCCGTTGCCATTTTTCACTTATTGATTTATATGGGCTTTTAGTCTGTGGGTAAAAAATGTCCGATCTGTGGTGAGGCCGCATGGGCTGGGCGTTTGCCAGGGTTATTGAGTAATTGCTCACAAGGTTATCCACAGCTTTAGTGGATAACCTTAGCGAAGCCAGTAAGGATGCGGGGTTGCCGGGAGAGGGGTATGAAAGCACCGAAAAATTTCGCGCGTTACCTGTTTTTAGCTCGGCGTTTCCTCAAGGCTGGGCGGTTACCGGCGTTGCTGTTATCTGTC
>JAWWDH010000193.1:0-6450 GCA_033720015.1 Pseudomonas sp. | reverse complement strand
TGACCAGCCATAACTCACTCCGGTTGCTTCAGGTTCAATTTCGAGAGCAGTAACTGAGCATGCTCAGCCCTGCGCCCAGCTATAAAGAAGAAGCCTGGAAAACCAGGCTTCTTCTTACGCTTTATTCCGCTTTCGGCTGCTCACGCAGGCGAATGTGCAATTCACGCAACGACTTGTTATCCACCTCACCCGGTGCCTGCGTCATGACACAAGCCGCGCTCTGGGTTTTCGGGAAGGCAATCACTTCGCGAATCGACTGCGCACCGGTCATCAGCATCACCAGGCGATCAAGGCCGAAGGCCAGACCACCGTGGGGCGGCGCACCGAACTTCAGCGCATCGAGGAGGAAGCCGAACTTCTCCTGCTGCTCTTCTTCGCTGATACCCAGCACGCGGAATACCGTCTGCTGCATCGACTTGTCGTGGATGCGGATCGAACCGCCACCCAACTCAGTGCCGTTGAGCACCATGTCATAGGCGCGCGACAGCGCAGCAGCCGGATTGGCCTCCAGCTCTTCCGGGCTGCAGCTCGGCGCGGTGAATGGGTGGTGCATGGCGGTCAGGCTGCCGTCGTCGCTCTCTTCAAACATCGGGAAGTCGACCACCCACAGCGGCGCCCACTCACAGGTCAGCAGGTTTAGGTCGTGACCCAGCTTGATGCGCAGTGCGCCCAGTGCTTCGGAGACGATCTTGGCCTTGTCTGCACCGAAGAACACGATGTCACCATCAACCGCGCCGACGCGGTCAAGGATTACATTGATGTTGTCCAGCGGGATGTTTTTGACGATCGGCGACTGCAGACCCTCAACACCGTTGGCGCGCTCGTTGACCTTGATGTAAGCCAAGCCTTTGGCGCCGTAGATGCCGACAAACTTGGTGTAATCGTCGATCTGCTTACGCGGCATGCTCGCGCCACCCGGAACACGCAGGGCAGTGACGCGGCACTTAGGATCGTTGGCCGGGCCGGCGAAGACCTTGAAGTCGACATCCTTAAGTTGGTCGGCAACGTCAACCAGCTCCAGCGGGTTACGCAGGTCCGGCTTGTCCGAGCCAAAACGACGCATGGCTTCGGCCAGGGTCATGTGCGGCAGCTCGCCGAATTCAACGTCCAGCACTTCTTTGAACAACTGGCGAACCATCTTCTCGGTGATGGCCATGATGTCAGCCTCATCCATAAAGCTGGTTTCGATGTCGATCTGAGTGAATTCTGGTTGACGGTCAGCACGCAGGTCTTCGTCACGGAAGCACTTGGCGATCTGGTAGTAGCGGTCGAAGCCGGCAACCATCAGCAATTGCTTGAACAGCTGCGGCGACTGCGGCAGCGCGAAGAAGCTGCCGGCGTGGGTGCGGCTTGGCACCAGATAGTCACGCGCGCCTTCTGGCGTGGCGCGGGTGAGGATCGGCGTTTCCACATCGAGGAAGCCGTTGTCATCCAAGTAACGACGAATGCTGCTGGTGATGCTTGAACGCAGCTTCAGCTTGGCCGCCATTTCCGGGCGGCGCAGGTCGATAAAGCGGTAGCGCAGGCGGGTTTCTTCGCCAACGTCGGTGTACTCGTTGAGCGGGAATGGCGGGGTTTCCGCCTCGTTCAACACTTCCAGCTCATAACCCAGCACTTCGATGGCGCCGGACGCCATGTTGGCATTGCCTGCACCAGCTGGACGCAAGCGCACCTTACCGGTGATCTTCACCACATATTCGCTGCGCACTTTGTCGGCAGTGGCAAAAGTTTCCGCACGATCCGGGTCGAACACCACCTGGGCCAGACCTTCACGGTCACGGATGTCGAGGAAAATTACCCCGCCATGGTCACGGCGGCGGTGTACCCAGCCGCAAAGGGTGACTTCCTGGCCGTCCAGGCTCTCGTTCAGTTGGCCGCAATAATGGCTGCGCATCATGGTGGTGGTCGCTTCTCTTGAGTCTTGAATTCGTTGGGCCGCAGTGATTGCGACACTCGTGGGCCGGCAGGCGCATTCGCCATATTCCGCAATTGCGCTGTTTTTCAGGGGGCATGAATGTCAGCTGGCGCATACGCACTCACCTGCAAACCCTACAAAACACGGCAAAGGCCGGGATTATATATGGTTAAGCCGTCACTTGCAGCCGCTGCCCCGCGCGCTATTGCCAGCCCTCCCTATACTGGGCATGCAGCTATCTGACCATCGATTAGTGGAGAAGCGTATGAGCACGCCGAACCTGGCGCAATTATCCAGTGACTTGCTGGACGACTTCCGCCTGGAGTCCAACGAACAATTCCAACGCTGCGAGCAATTACTGATTGAGCTTGAGCACGCGCCAGATGATAACGAGCGCCTGCGTGAGTTGTTTCGCCTAGTGCACACGCTTAAAGGCAACCTAGGCTGCATCGGTCTGAGCGCGCTGATGAGCGTCCCACAGGCGACGGAGGACGTGCTGTCTTGCTTACGCGAAGGCCAGCTGAGTTTTGACAGCCTGCTGGGCGATATTCTCCTGCTCACTCTTGACCACCTCAAAGAGCTTATCCATCACGCGTTCGGCGGCCCCGAGGTACGGCTCAGCGCAAGCCAAAGCCAGGCACTCAGTCAGGCGCTCAGCCACCTTGCACGCACCCCACCAGCACAACAAACCAGCATCCGCAGCGCGCTGCTGCAACAACTCGACCCCAACTCTCAAGCAGCCAGCAGCAACACCACCGAACACCCCGCAGCCGCTGAACTGCTTAGACGTCACGGCATTGAGCCGGGTGCTGATCTGTTGTTCTTTGTCGATTTAATGCAAGCCAGCGAGCGGCGCTCACACTTCTGGCAAGGCCGCGGGCTACGCCAACTCGACCTGGCCCTGGCTATCAACCAACTGGGCGGCGCCCCAGAACACCCCGAGCAACTGGCGGCGGCCATCTGCCTGCACGACGTAGGCATGGCCTTCCTGCCACTGCAAATACTGCACAAGAAGGCCAACTTGACTCACGAAGAACGCCGCCAGATGCAATCTCACCCGCGCATCGGCCATGACTTACTCAAACGCATGCCGCACTGGGATGCAGCAGCGCAAATGGTCCTGCAGCACCAGGAGCGCGCTGACGGCAGTGGCTACCCCAAAGGTTTGCTGGAAACTGCAACCCGCCCGGGTGCGCTGATTATCAACATCGTCGACACCTTCGACGCACGCACTCACGAACGCGCCCATCAGGCACTGAACAAACGCCCCCTGCTGCGCGCCATTCTCGAAATCAACAACCTGACCGGAACTCAGTTCAGCCCTCACTGGGTCAAGTTATTCAATCAAGCACTGCAGCAGCATCCAGAACTGGCGCACCGTTGACCCACAAAACCAGGCTCACCCAGCTCACCACTCGACCAGAACTCACCACGTCAAAAAATATTGAACTCAATCCCAGCAATAGCACCCAAACAGCACGTCAATTGATATAAACCACAATAATGCTCAATAGCCGTCATGCTAGGCTTTGCTCATTAAAGGGGCAGCCACCCCCCGCCCACCCGAGAGGAGAAATGGTATGGAAATCAATATTGGAATTGCCGAGCAGGATCGCGCCGCCATCGCCGAAGGCGTGTCGCGCCTACTTGCCGACACTTATACGCTTTATCTAAAAACCCATAACTTCCACTGGAACGTCACCGGCCCGATGTTCAACACCCTGCACCTGATGTTTGAAGGCCAGTACACCGAACTGGCACTGGCGGTTGACGAAATCGCAGAGCGTATCCGCACCCTCGGCTTCCCCGCACCTGGCACCTATGCGGCCTACGCCCGCCTCTCCTCTATTAAAGAAGAAGAAGGTGTGCCAGATGCACAAGAGATGATCAAGCTGCTGGTTCAAGGTCAGGAAGCTGTCGTACGCACGGCCCGCGGCATTTTCCCGCTACTGGACAAAGTCAGCGACGAACCTACCGCAGACCTACTGACACAACGCATGCAGGTTCATGAAAAAACCGCCTGGATGCTGCGCAGCTTGTTGGCAGCCTAGATACATCGCGCAAAGGTCAGCATCTTGTCAGTGCTCGGCTGGGTGCCGGCCACTTAAGCCGTTAGGCTTTTCAGGTGCCACCTAAACAATGAACCTCGGTAAATTTTGCCGAGGTTTATTGTTTCCTAGATGCGCGCAACAACAGAAGCAGCCTGGCATCCACAGGCTTTTGTTAGGCGAATGAACAACAGCTGTTCTATGCTTCGACCAACTGGACCCCTGACACAGTGACGTGCATGAACACTCCCAGAAAAGCCCCCGGCATTCTAGAGTTGTACCCCGAAGAAACCCGCGACGCAGCTGCTCTTCTGAAAAAAGCAGTACCGCTGATGATGCGTCATGACATCCCACCAAACCCTGTGCACTACGCCCTTTGGTACACCTACAGCAAAGGACTTGAGCCCGAGCTCAATCGACGCCTGGACAAAACCGTCGCAGACTTTGACAGCTTTCCTCCGGAAACCGCAGCCAAGCTCTTTCGCGACTACATCATCCACGGCGAACTCGAAGAGGCGCGAGCCGGTCAGCAGCAGGTCATCGAACTGGTCGACGATATCGAAGGCAATGTGTCACGCAGCATCACTGGCAGCAGTAACTATCAAGTCAGCCTGGAGCTCGGCTTGGCCGCACTGCAAGAGCCAATCATTGACGATCTACCCAGCGTTTTGACCGAGCTACAAGAAAGCACACAGCTAATGCAGGACCAACAAACCAAATTTCTTTATCGCCTCAATGCCGCCCAGCAAGAGATCAAGAGCCTGCGCGGCCAACTCGAACGCGCGCACATCGCCGCCACGCTGGATAACCTGACACAAGTTTTTAACCGTAATGCCTTCAGCCGCCTGCTTGAGCAGACCTTGAGCACAGAGCAAGGCGGGGTTGCCTTGGTGATGCTGGATATCGATCACTTCAAACAGTTTAACGACCAGTACGGCCACCCTTTGGGCGATCGCGTACTGCAGCATGTCGGTCAGTTACTGCGCGAGACCCTGCCCGCTCGAGCCATTGCTGCCCGCTACGGCGGCGAAGAGTTCTGCGTCATCCTGCGCGACTGCTTTGACAGCACAACCGCCCACGCCTTTGCTGAACAACTGCGGCACAAGATCGAGTCACTGCGCATCAAGGTACGCCGCACGGACGAAGTACTCGACAGCATCACCGCCTCTTTCGGCTATGCCCTGGCGGTACCTAACGACACCCTGGAGAGCTTGCTTACCCGCGCCGACGATGCGCTCTACCAAGCCAAGAACGATGGCCGCAACCGAGTAAATCCCAGCGCCACCCAAACAGCACTCAGCGCTTGATTGAGAACCCCACCTCTTTACTGTTAAATACGCTCCGTGTCGCTGAACCGACCCTTGGTTCGGCACACAGGCTGGTACCACGCGCCTCTACTCCTCCCTTGCAACGCCAAATACGCGCAGCCAGCCCTCCGTTGACTCTTTAAATTAAGCGAGCTAATTGAACATGTTGAAAATTGTCCACCTCCTGACGGGCGTTATCGCTCTGCTACTTTCTTTTGCTCCAGCCTTCAGCAACACGCCACTGTCACTTTTAGCCCACCCCGACGCCCTATGCCTTGGGCTGTTCGGCCTCCTGAACCTGTTACTCGCCCCACAGCTGCCGATTTGGCACGCTGGCCTGCGTCATCAAGCGCAGAATCTGGTTTCCGCCCTACTGGTACTAGGCACCCTGCTGCAAGCCTTGATACTGCTGGCGCCTTTAGCAGAAATCGCCAATCAACCCGCCAGCCTGTTTAGCCTGATCATCATTGCAGCAGCCGTGGCTATGCACCTGGCAACCAACTTGCGCTTGCAGTCGCGCAACACTTCAAGCTCGCAAGATTTGGGCGACCGCGAAACAGGCACGGTGAAATGGTTCAACACCTCGAAAGGCTTCGGCTTTATCTCCCGCGACTCAGGTGACGATATTTTCGTGCACTTTCGCGCCATTCGCGGTGAAGGCCACCGCGTACTAGTCGAGGGCCAGCGGGTCGAGTTCGCTGTTATGCAGCGCGACAAAGGCCTACAGGCCGAAGACGTAATCGCCGCACTGCCTGCAAGACGCTAAGCGTATAAACGCAAAAGGCCCGCATACTGCGGGCCTTTTGCTTTCTAGCGTTTCAATAATGCGGCGGCGGTGCTTCGTCCTCGGCCAAGCCAAATTGCGAACCCACCTCATCTTGCCGCTTGATCAATGCAGCCACCTGCAACTGCAAACGTTCTATTAGTCGTTGCTGTGCTACCAGTGCGTCATTAAGCGCCTGAATAGTGTCATCCTGGAAAGCCAAGCGGCTTTGCAAGTCGTTGATGCGCTCTTCTACTTCCACCAATCAACCCTCAGCAAAACAAAAACCCTCAGTCAAAATCAGGCGCAAACGCGCTTTCAATGCGGACACCTGCTCAGCAGTATAAGCCTGAGGCGGATGCCGCCCCCATACAGGCGCAGGACAAGCCACATCATCACGGCGACGCACGATGACAT
>JAWWDH010000192.1:0-6486 GCA_033720015.1 Pseudomonas sp. | reverse complement strand
GCAGATCAAAAAATAGAAGGTATCAAAACCGTACTGCAGTGCAGTCAATGCTGTGTTGTCCATGATTCACCTCTTGCCGTTACGCTTTTCAGCGCTATTCGGTTAAGGCGCCCGGGTTGGTTCCGGACGCACTCCGTGTGCTTACAGGTTGTAGCCGCGCTCGTTATGCAGGGCGAGATCGAGGCCGATGGTCTCTTCCTCTTCGCTGACCCGCAGGCCCATGACGAGGTCGAGCACTTTCAAAATGACGAAGGTCACCAGCGCGGTGTAAATCACCGTGAAGGCCACGCCCTTGAACTGAATCCACAGCTGCGCCGGAATATCTTCCACCGTGCCGAAGCCGCCCAAGGCCGGCGCGGCGAACGCCCCGGTGAGGATCGCGCCGACTATGCCGCCGACTGCGTGCACGCCGAATACATCGAGGGAGTCGTCATACCCCAGCTTGCGTTTCAGGCTGGTGGCGCAGAAGAAGCAGATCGCACCACTGGCCAGACCAATCGCCAGAGCGCCCATCGGTCCCGCCGTACCGGAGGCCGGGGTGATCGCCACTAGGCCCGCCACAGCGCCCGAAGCAATGCCTAATACGCTGGGCTTACGGTGGGTGACCCACTCGGCGAACATCCAGCTCAGCGCCGCCGCCGCAGTGGCAACCTGGGTCACCAGCATGGCCATCCCGGCACTGCCGTTGGCCGCCAGTGCAGAGCCGGCGTTGAAGCCGAACCAGCCGATCCAGAGCATGCTGGCGCCGATCAGGGTGTAACCGAGGTTGTGTGGCGGCATGGCCGTGGTCGGGAAGCCCTTGCGCTTGCCCAGTACCAGGCAGGCCACCAGACCGGCGATGCCGGCGTTGATGTGCACCACCGTGCCGCCGGCGAAGTCGAGCACGCCCCAATCCCACATCAAGGCCCCGTCGCCGCCCCAGACCATGTGCGCGATGGGCGTATAGACCAGGGTGAACCACACGGCCATGAAGATCAGCATGGCCGAGAACTTCATGCGTTCGGCAAAGGCACCGACGATCAACGCTGGGGTGAGGATGGCGAAAGTCATCTGGAAGGTGATGAACACGCTCTCTGGAATGCCAGCCACCAGGCTGTCCAGGGTCAACCCCGCAAGAAAGGCTTTGGAGAAGCCACCGACAAAGGAGTTGAGGTTGAGTACCCCTTGCTCCATGCCGGTCGTGTCAAAGGCCAGGCTGTAGCCGTAGACGAGCCACAGAATGCTGATCAACCCGGTGACGGCAAAACATTGCATCAACACTGACAGCACGTTCTTCGAACGCACCATGCCGGCGTAGAACAACGCCAGACCGGGGATGGTCATAAACAGCACCAGTACAGTGGCGACTAACATCCAAGCGGTGTCGCCGCTGTTCAGGCTGGTCTCTTCGGCCATGGCAAAACCAGGAACGAGAGACAATAGGGCTCCTAGCCCTGCGATTTTTCGCAGAGTCATGGTTTAACTCCTGGGGCGTGGGGGTTCGTGCGGAGGCTTAAACTGCGTCGGTGCCGGTTTCGCCGGTACGGATGCGGATTGCCTGTTCCAGGTTTACAACGAAAATCTTGCCGTCACCGATCTTGCCGGTGTTGGCAGCCTTGGTGATGGCCTCGATCACGCGATCGAGTTGGTCGTCGGCGATAGCCACGTCGATTTTCACTTTTGGCAAGAAATCGACTACGTACTCAGCGCCGCGGTACAGCTCGGTATGGCCCTTCTGACGCCCAAAGCCTTTGACTTCAGTGACAGTGATGCCCTGCACGCCGATCTCCGACAGTGACTCACGAACGTCGTCCAGCTTGAACGGCTTGATGATGGCAGTGACTAGCTTCATGTAACTTTCTCCCGTGTATGGTGGACTTGCCCCAGAAATTACGAACCCGGCTCAAGTCTAAGCGCAGTGCCTGGCTTTTGTAATGCATCGCCGCCCTGATCCAGCGGTAGCGATGCTCAGCAACCGCTCCAGCGAAACACTTCCTCGCTTCGCCTGACCTATTGGAACTGCTTCGGTGCAGGTGTCACAGGAGACAAAGCAGAAAGCTTGCCAGCTCATAAAAAATCTATTTATTTCATGTAGTTACACCAAACCAAGCGATTTAACTCAGGTCGCCAGCAAGTCCTGCCGCACAACAACGGTGCAACGGCCGACTGCGCAACGCGCGAAAACCGTGCATGCAGCACGCATCCTGCGCCAGGCGCACCCGGCAAGCCGAATAAAGCTGCGTGCTACACTGCCGCCATCTGTAAACGGAACCTGATTATGCTGCCACCTAAAGCCCTGCTAGACGCCCTGACCACCCACGCCTCGCGCCTGTTTAACGGTGACGCACCCTTGCCGCGCGGCGAGTTCGAAGCCCAATTCAAGGTGCTACTGCAAAGCGTCTTCAGCAAACTCGACCTGGTCAGCCGGGATGAATTCGACAGTCAGATGGTCGTGTTAGCCCGCACCCGCGCCCGCCTGGAAGCCCTCGAAGCCAAAGTCGCCGAGATGGAAACCCGCAGCGCAGACACCACCGCAAGCAACGCGTAACGCCCGAGCGGATGCATCTGCCGATCAAGGAGTGATCGATGTCCCTGGCCATAGTCCATAGCCGCGCCCAAGTCGGCGTTGAAGCGCCCGCCGTCACCGTCGAGGCCCACCTGGCCAACGGCCTGCCATCACTGGCGCTGGTCGGCCTGCCGGAAACAGCAGTAAAGGAAAGCAAGGATCGCGTGCGCAGCGCGATTCTCAATTGCGCCTTCGACTTCCCACCCCGACGCATCACCCTGAATCTGGCCCCGGCCGACCTGCCCAAGGATGGCGGGCGCTTCGACCTGGCCATTGCCCTCGGCATTCTCGCTGCCAGCGGCCAGGTGCCGGCGGCAGCACTGGAACAACTCGAATGCCTGGGCGAACTGGCGCTCTCCGGAGCCATTCGCCCGGTGCAAGGCGTATTGCCCGCCGCACTGGCCGCCCGCGCTGCCGGGCGCACCTTGGTGGTGCCCAAGGCCAATGCCGAGGAAGCTAGCCTGGCGTCTGGGCTGACGGTGATTGCCGTCGAGCACCTGCTGGAAGTCGCCGCGCATCTCAACGGGCAAACACCACTCGCGCCGTATCAAGCCCAAGGCCTGCTGCGTCAGCTGCTGCCCTACCCGGATTTAGCCGAAGTACAGGGGCAAATTGCCGCCAAACGCGCCCTGCTGGTCGCCGCCGCCGGTTCGCATAACCTGCTGTTTACCGGGCCGCCCGGTACCGGTAAGACCCTGCTGGCCAGCCGCCTGCCGGGTTTACTGCCACCGCTGAACGAGGCGGAAGCGCTGGAAGTCGCCGCCATCCATTCTGTGGCCAGCCACACGCCGTTAAGCGCCTGGCCACAACGGCCGTTTCGCACCCCGCATCACAGCGCATCGGGGCCGGCGCTGGTGGGTGGCGGCAGTCGCCCGCAACCAGGCGAAATCACCTTGGCCCACCAGGGCGTGCTGTTTTTGGACGAACTGCCCGAGTTCGATAGAAAAGTGCTGGAGGTGCTACGCGAGCCTCTGGAAAGCGGGTATATCGTGATTGCCCGCGCCCGCGACAAGGTGCGCTTCCCCGCACGTTTTCAGAAATCTGCTATCTTTTGATGAATCCCTAGTCCAAGCATTGAACTGTCATGCCGCAAGCCATTTCGTACACACGCTTCTCCTCTCTACCTCAGTCCAAAGGATCATCAATAGAGCGCCAGAAGGAGATTATTGCCAACTGGCTAGAGAGGCACCCTGACTACACGCTGTCGCCCATATCTGCTGATGACAAGGGCCGTTCAGGCTATAGCGGTGAACATCTAAAGCACGGCCTAGGCTCGATACTTGTCGCGATCAATAACAAGAAAATAAAGCCGAATGATGTATTACTCATTGAAGCTTTAGATAGGCTCGGCAGGCTTGAGCCTTATGACATGCTCAACTTGATAACACAGATAATAAATTCTGGCGTATCAATAATTACTTTAGAAGACCACCAAGAGTACTCACAGGCAAAAACAAAGCAGCACCCTCATTTACTACACGTTCTCATTGGTAAGATTCAGCAAGCTCACGACTACTCCGAAAGACTCTCAACAAGAATAAAAGCTGCATATAAAGCCAAGCTAACCAAAGCAAAATCTGGCGAAAGAATAAGAATTCTAACGCCTCTTTGGCTAAACACTGATGGCACTCTTAGAGAGAAAGAGGCTGCTGCAGTACATGCATGCATAGATCTATACTTGAAGGGCCACGGCACAAGATCAATTCTGCTAAACCTTATTGCTAATCACCCCAGCTTAAAAACAGTACACCCAAGCACACTCAAGAGATGGTTTAAAAATAAAGCTTTGATTGGTGAGTGGCAGGGCGCAAAGCCATTTACACCTTTAATTGACAACGATACCTATTACCGGCTTCAGGGCGAGATCACAAAAAGATCAAGAAATATGTCGCCAGAACAAAAATACGAATTATCCGGAATTGTTGTTTGTGAGAAATGCTCAGCACGATATTACTTTAGGCGACGAATAAACAAGAAAGACGTCATATCCTATGCAAATTGCTCTACATACATTAAGAGCGGCGAGCCGTTCTGCAAAAACAATACGTCGCTACCGTATGAAGTACTTCTCTTAATATTCAAAAAAACATACAACGACCACCTATTAAGAGCAGCATCAACTGAATCCAACAGCAACATATCAGATAAAATTGAGGCACTAAAGTCCGAACGCAGCGAAATATCAGACTCAATGAGAAATATCATTAACATACTTGAGCGACTTCCGAATCAAGAGGAACTGCTTGTACGCCTCGAAGAACTCAACGTAAAAAAAGATAAAATAAATATTGATATATTTGAGCTAGAGTCCGGACAGGCACAATTGCCAACCAAGTTCACGCCGCACGATTTCGCCAAGCTACTGAATGAAGATCTACCCCAATCAACAGAGATACTGCAAAGAAGAAAATTTCTTCTTAAAGACCCAGTGATGCTTAGAGAGGCATTAAAAAAGACTGGGTACTACATAAAGGCAAATGGATCGAAAATCACAGCACCTGACGGCTCAAAATACGAACTTATAAGAAGATCTCAAAACCACAAATGCTACATTGTGAGATGCCTTTATCCCGGCTCAGATAGTGATCCTGCAATAGAAAGCTGGGCAGCAGTTAGCAGAAGTGCACCCCCACTGGAAATGGCCAACGAGGAAGAACTCCGCGCTGAATTAAAAAACAAAGATACTTGCTATTTTCCCGATAACTCGACACATGACTCCGAATGAGCACTTGCCGATGTTTCAGCAGTACGGAAGCAAATCATGACACTTAAATTTTTCACTCGATCATCGTCTAGAGATAACAGCGAAGCTACTGGAATTGTAGATTCAATGCTTCTGACTCTGAAAGAGCTCTCAGAAAATAAAATACCAAATGAATCCTACTCAATGTCTGATTTAGAGAAATATCTTAAATCTCTTGTGCTAGGACAAGAAAAAAACCTTAAAAGCAAGACTCTCGGTTGCTGGCCCGCAATCGATACAAACGAGAGAGCCCCGGCAGACTTTAGAGTAGATTTTTTCTACAAACCAACCTACATAGCAAGCGCGACACTTAGCATTTGCCTTCTCGAACATCCACTAACAACAATCCTGATGCCCGGATATCTTGACGCTTTAGTGGATGGACTAAACTTTTGCTGCGGTAGAAATCTTAAAGGCCATGGCTACGAGGCTGACATAGGCTCCGCAGAAGCCATAAAAATCCTTTCACTCGGGAAAGTACCACTTTTACTTCACCAGAATCCTGACTACTCACTAAAACTCAAGTCAGTCATTGAAATAACAATAACTGAAATTAAGGACAAGTTAGACTCAGGACAAACTTTTTCTTGCTGGGGAGAGAATCAAACCAAGGCCTTTGAATCAGCAATTGAAGCCTTTGAAAAATCTCTCCATAACTAAATTAAATCAAGATCACTAAGAGCATGGATCTAGAATTCACAATTAGAATAAATGCAAGACAGCTACCCTTCGAAACATATAAGAAAATTAGAAAGGTTATTTCATGGCAAATGGATAATAAATCAAATAGCCCATTTGAAAAGGCTAAATTTTGTAGAAGCCTAGACGGCAATCTGTGCCCATCTTTTATTTACCCAAACTTTTGCGAGCACAATTCCGCCGACAGCGCAAATGATGAAGCGAGCTTCTTTGAAAAGCTCGAAAATGAACTTATAAATAATTTTGGTTTTAACACTCGAGAAACTCGCGCAATCGACTTAAATTTATCTAACGCATCAAATGAATTTAACAAAATCATCAAACACCTTGACAATATCAGAACAAGCTTTTTTATTTCTGAATATATCGTGATAATAATTTTTGACCACCATGAGGAAATAGACAGTGTCGACGGGTTAGATCTTTTATGGTAATAATTTTTATCAATTTAAATTTGATGGGAAATGGGATATTTCCACACTATCAAAACACTTATTGG
>JAWWDH010000191.1:0-6517 GCA_033720015.1 Pseudomonas sp. | reverse complement strand
TGCCTTCAGCTGCCCAGCTGCTGGTCCACAGCAAATGCACCGCCAGCACGCCTGCAACAATCAGCAGCCACAGGCTGTCGCCGGCAAACACGCAGGCGAACCAGCCGAGCTGAAACAGCAGGGTGTTGACGATTAACTTAGCCATTGAAATTTCCCATTAGTGGAGCCGGACGTGCCGCCGGTTTGGCCAGCAGCAACTGCGCGGTGCCGATGGTGCGCTCGATAAAGCCGCCCTCGCAATAGCACAGGTAAAACTCCCAGAGGCGGAAGAAGTAATCGTCGTAGCCCTGCTGCTCCAGCTTGTGCCGTGCCTGGCGCAGGTTGTCGTGCCAGATGCGCAGGGTGCGCGCGTAGTGCAGGCCGAAGTCTTCCATGTGGTGCAGGTTCATATCGGTCTTGGCGCTGATGACTTCCAGCATCTTGTTCACCGACGGCAACGCGCCGCCGGGGAAGATGTAGCGCTGGATAAAATCGACGGCGTTTTTCGCCTGCTCATAGCGCTGGTCGCGGATGGTGATGGCTTGCAACAGCATTAGCCCGTCGGGCTTGAGCAAAGTGGCGCACTGTTCAAAGTAGGTGGGCAGGAAACGGTGGCCCACGGCCTCGATCATCTCGATCGACACCAGCTTGTCGTATTGGCCGGTGAGGTCGCGGTAGTCCTCCAGGAGCAGGGTCACTTGCCCTTGCAGGCGTAACTCGGCAATGCGCTGCTGGGTGTAGGCGAACTGTTCACGCGACAAAGTGGTGGTGGTGACCTTGCAGCCATAGTGGGTGGCCGCGTAGATCGCCATGCTGCCCCAGCCCGTACCGATTTCCAGCAGGTGATCACTGGGCTTAAGTGCGAGCTTCTGGCAGATGCGTTCGAGCGTGTTGAGCTGCGCCTGCTCCAGGCTGTCATCGGCACTGCGGAACATGGCCGCCGAATACATCATGCTCGGGTCGAGGAACTGCTCGAACAGGTCATTGCCCAGGTCGTAATGGGCCGAGATGTTCTTGCGCGAACCCGTGCGGGTATTGCGATTGAGCCAGTGCAGGCCCTGGATCAGCGGGCGGCCAAGCTTGGCCAGGCCACTTTCCATGGCGTCCAGCACGTCGAGGTTACTGACGAATACGCGGACCACCGCCGTCAGGTCTGCGGAGCTCCAGTAGCCGTGGATATAGGCCTCGCCAGCACCGATCGAACCATTACCCGCCACCAGGCCCCAGAGCGCCCCATCCAGCACCTGGATCTCGGCGCAGAGGCTGTAATGCGGATCGCCGAACTGCATGCGTTCTTCACCTTCGACGACCACCAACTGGCCATGGCGCAGCTGCTTGAGTTGGCGCAACACGGCGCGGCGCAACAGGCTGGCAGCGATGCCACTGCCGGTGCGCACGTTGTCTTTAGCGGAGACCAGGCTAGAGCTTTTCATCGGGGACTTCCTTTGATACGGGTCGGGCTGTGCGCAAGTCACCTTCAGCGGCCCGATGGGTGAACAGGGGGATGCGTTTGAGTAGCAGGCGCAGGGCTTGCCAGTAAATGGCCGCAACGGTCTTGCCGGTCATCCAGGGAAACTGCATCAGGTAGCGATGCAGGCTGGCGCGGTTCAGTTCTGTGCGTCGCAGCGTGAGGGTGGCGTCGAAGATTTTTTCATCGGCCTGCCAGTCGGCCATATGAATACCGAGGCGCTCGTCGGCCGGGCTGAAGCTCATGCGGTATTCCAGATCACGCGGTAAAAATGGCGAAACATGGAAGGCCTTGGCCACGGCGACGTGATGATGGCCTTTGCCTTCGGCTGGCAGCACATAGTGGTAGCGCTCACGGAACGGCGTATTGCTGACTTCACAGAGAATGGCCGCCAGGCGGCCATCGGCGTCATGGCAGTAGAAGAAGCTCGCGGGGTTAAACGCCAGGCCCCAGCTGCGCGGTTGCGTCAGCAGGCAGATATGGCCCAGTGGCGTGCGTCCGAGTGCCTCGCTGACGCGCTGGCGCACGGCATCAATCAGGCGCATGCCGGTGCCGGTGAACTGCGGCAGGTAGTCTGTTTCACGAAAGGCGAAGGGCGCAAAACGTCCGCGCCCGGCCAGCGGCGACAGCGCGAGCACCCGCTCCTGTTCGCTCAGGTCGAGGTAAAGCAGGCCCATGCGGTAGCGGAAGTTGTGCAGCCGCGGCGCAAAACGCCGGTGCTGCACCCAGCCGTTGTACAGGGCGCTGTTCATCGCCGTTGTGCTGTTCACTACAGTGCCTCACCGAATTCGCGGGCCACGCGCAGCGCACTGACCACGCCGTCTTCATGAAAGCCATTGGCCCAGTAGGCGCCGCAGAAGTAGCTGTGATGGGCGCCCAGCAGTTCTTCCCAGCGTGCCTGCGCCTCTGTGCCAGCCAGGCTGTACTGCGGGTGCGCGTAGGTGTAGCGCGCAAGGATCTTGCTCGGGTCGATGGCCGCAGTTTGGTTGAGGCTGACGCAGAAGGTGGTATCGCTCTGAATGCCCTGCAAAATATTCATGTCATAGGTAACCGCCGCCGATTGGCTGGCCGGCCCGCCGAGGCGATAGTTCCAGCTGGCCCAGGCCAGAGGCCGCTTGGGCAGTAGGCGCGTGTCCGTGTGCAGCACCACATCGTTATCGGCGTAGGGCAACGCGCCGAGGATGTCTTTCTCGATTCGCGTGGGCTCGGCCAGCAGGGCCAGGGCCTGGTCGCTGTGGCAGGCGAAGACCACCTTGTCGAAGCGCTCACTGCCTTGCGCGCTGTGCAGGGTGATGCCTTCAGCATCACGTTCTACCCGGGTAACCGGGCAGTTGAGGCGAATGTGCTGTTTGAACGACTCAGTCAGCGGCGCGATGTAGCTGCTGGAGCCGCCTTCGACCACGCACCACTGCGGCCGGTCGCTCACTGACAGCAGGCCGTGGTTTTTGAAAAAACGCACGAAGAACTGCAGCGGGAAACCGAGCATGTCGTGCAGCGACATCGACCAGATCGCCGCGCCCATGGGCACGATGTAATGCTGGATAAAGCGCTCGCTGTAGGCATTGGCCTTGAGGTAGTCACCGAGGGTCATGTCGCGGGCAATGCGCTGCAGGTTGAGGTCGTTCAGCGCCTCACGGTTAAAGCGCAGGATGTCGCGCACCATGCCCAAGAACTTCGGCGAAAGCAGGTTACGGCGCTGGGCAAACAGGCTGTTGAGGCTGTGCCCGTTGTATTCCACACCGCACACTGGGTCGCTCACCGAGAAACTCATCTCGGTGGCCTTGAAGCCAACGCCGAGCTGGTTGAGCAGGCGAATAAAGTTGGGGTAGGTCCAGTCGTTGAACACGATAAAACCAGTGTCCACGGCGTAGTTCTGGCCATCGACCTGCACATCTACGGTGTGGGTGTGGCCGCCAACCCAGTCACCGGCTTCGAATACGCTGATCTCGTGGTTGCGGTTAAGCAGGTAGGCACTGGTCAAACCGGCGATGCCGCTGCCGATAATGGCGATCTTCATGGACTGTCCTTGGTCTTGGCTTCAGTGCGCGCCATGCGCGCGCCGAGGGCCACCTGCAAACGCTTGGGCAGGTGCCCTAGCAGCTTGAGAATGGCGATAAAGGGGCCGGGGAAGGCGATTTCAACGGGCTGCTGGTCTAAGCGTTCGGCGATATGGCGGGCGGCTTTAGCCACCGGCCAGCGCATGGGCATGGCGAAGTCATTTTTCTGCGTCAGCGGGGTGTCGACAAATCCAGGGCTGACCAGGGTGACGGCAATGTGCTCGGCGCGCAGGTCGATGCGCAGGGTTTCCATCAGGTAGCGCATGGCAGCTTTCGAGGCTCCGTAAGCCTCGGCACGTGGCAGCGGCATAAAGGTCACCGAGCTGCCGACGCCGACCAGGTGCGGGCGGTTGCCCAGGCGTAGCAAGGGCAGGGCGACTTCGATGCAATAGCTGGCCGAAAACAGATTGGCGCGCATGACCCGCTCGATCATCGCGGCTTCGAACGAGCAGGCGTCGACATATTCGCAGGTGCCGGCATTGAGGATGGCGCAGTCCAGTGCGCCCCAAGCCTGTGCAATATGCTCGCCAATACCGCGTACTTGCGCGGCATCGCTGAGGTCGCCGGCGACCACCAGTACCTGCTGCGGATAACGGTCGGCCAGAGCTTGCATCGGCTCGAGGCTGCGTGCGCTGAGCGCCAGGCGATGGCCTTGTTGCAGCAACAGTTCGGCCAGTGCGGCACCGATGCCACTGCTGGCACCGGTCAACCAGATGCGTCGCGGGTTCATGCCAACCTCCGTTTTAGCCAGCGAATCGCCGAACCGAGTAAGGGCAGATGCTCGTACAACAGGCTGCCGGCGTCGAAGTAATCACGGTGGCGGTAGATCTTGTCCTGCCACAGCAGGTGCGAGCAGCCTTCGACGCGGATCAACTGCCCCTTGGCCAAGCGCGGATGGCGGTAGCTCATGGTCCAGCGCAGGTAGCCTTCGCCGTCGCGCACTTGGTCAAAGCCGTAGAAGTCGAAGCGCAGTTCGCTGACGTTGGCGTACATCTCGGCAAAATAACGCTGCATGTTCGCCAGCCCGCGCACTTCATGCAGCGGGTCGCAAAACAGCGCGTCGTCGCTGTAGAGCTGGCCCAAGCGGTCAAGGTTGTGCTTGTTCAGCTTGCTGAAGTCTTGGGCGAACTGGCGCAGGAAGTCGCTCATCGCAGGTCCTCGCCAGCAAAGTGCGGCAGGCTCTTGAACGCGGCCAGGGCGCGACTACGGCTCTTGCTCAGGTCGACAATCGCTGGCGGATAGTCGGGCATGCCGAACAGCCCGCCGCTGGTCGCCGGGTTATGGATATGTTTTTTGTTCAGTGCGGCCAGCTCAGGTAACCACTGGCGGATAAACCGGCCGTCTGGGTCAAATTTTTGCGACTGGCTAATCGGGTTGAAGATGCGGAAGTAGGGCGCCGAATCAGTGCCGGTGGAGGAGCTCCACTGCCAGCCGCCATTGTTTGCCGCCAGGTCACCGTCGATCAGGTGACGCATAAAGAAGCGCTCGCCTTCACGCCAGTCGATCAGCAGGTTCTTGGTCAGAAACATCGCCACGACCATGCGCAGGCGGTTGTGCATCCAGCCGGTCGCGAGCAGCTGGCGCATCGCCGCATCGATGATCGGCAAGCCGGTACGACCCTCTTTCCAGGCTTGCAGCTCAGACGGGGCGTTACGCCAGGCCAGTGCTTCAGTTTCCGCGCGGAAGGCGCGGTGCATGGACACACGCGGGTAGCCGACCAGAATGTGCTTATAGAACTCGCGCCAGAGCAGCTCGTTGATCCAGGTAATCACCCCGCTATTGCCGCTGTCGAACTCACCCTGATTGGCGCTCAGCGCCGCATGCAGGCACTGGCGCGGTGAGATCACCCCGGCGGCCAGGTAAGCCGATAGCTGGCTGGTGCCGGGTTTAGCCGGAAAGTCACGGGCGCTCTGGTAGTCGTCGATTTGCTCGGCGGCGAAATCAGCCATACGCCTGCGCGCCTCGGCCTCACCAGCGGGCCAGAGCTGGCGCAGGGTGTCGCTGGGTGGGGTAAAACCGGCGACCTGTTCGGGCACGCTGTCGCTGCTGATCGACAGTTGCGCCTGCGCCTTGGGCGTGGCGATCACTGTCGGTAACGCGCTGTGCAAGCGCTGATAGCAGACCTTGCGGAACTGGCTGTAGACCTTGAAGTAAGTGCCGGACTGGGTCAGCACGCTACCGGGCTTGAAGAACAGTTGATCCAGGTGGCTATTGAAGTTGATCCCCTGCGCATCAAGTGCCTCGGTCACGGCCTGATCACGGCGGCTTTCGTGTACGCCGTATTCTTCATTGGCGTGCACGCTGGAGACCTGCAGCTGCTGGCACAGCTCGCCGATCACCTGCGGGGCGGCGTTCCAGTCATCGGCATGACGCACCAGCAGCGGCACGTTAAGCGTGGCCAGCTCGGCCGCCAGGCTTTTCAGGTTGCGTAGCCAGAAGTCGACCTTGCTTGGTGCATCATCGTGGGCCAGCCACTGGCCAGGGCTGATCAGGTACAACGCCACAGTCGGACCGTTGCCCATGGCTGCGGCCAGGGCGGTGTTGTCCTGTACCCGTAGGTCGGTGCGAAACCAGATCAATTGCAGCATGGAATGTCCCATAAGCTGTGCAGCAGGTTAAGGTCGGTGAGGCTGTGCAGCGCGGCCAGCGGATCGGCGGCCAGGCTCAGTTCGGCGTTTTGTTCGGTAATCGCCTGCAGTTCCTCGGCGTGGATTTGCACCGCCTGACCCACCAGCAGGCAGGGGCAGTCATAACCGCCGAGTAGCCGTTGCAGGTGGCTGCTGTTGAGCGCCTGGCTGGAATACAACAGCACCGCTCGCGGTTGAATATGCTCGACCGCCAGGGCCAGTTCTGCCGGCGGCAGCGGCCAGTCGAATACCTCGACCGCAATGCCGGCGTTGCTCGCTAGCCAGGCGGTCAGCCACAGCCCCGGCGCCATGGGCAGATCAGAGACGTTGATCAGCAGCAGTGGCGCGCCAGTGTGTTGGCGGTTGTTGTGGTACAGCCGCGCACC
>JAWWDH010000190.1:0-6524 GCA_033720015.1 Pseudomonas sp. | reverse complement strand
GAGTCGAGCTGGCGCAGGCTGCCCGCCGCTGCATTGCGTGGGTTGGCGAAGGTCTTGCCGCCCTGCTCCAGTTGCCGTGCGTTTAGCGCGGCAAAGCCGGCCTTGGACATAAAGACTTCGCCACGCACCTCAAGCACCGCTGGCCAACCTTCGCCCTGCAGTTTTAGCGGCACATTACGAATGGTGCGCACGTTGACGCTGATGTCCTCGCCTGTACTGCCATCACCGCGCGTCGCGCCGCGCACCAGCAAACCATCGCGGTACAGCAGGCTGACGGCCAGACCGTCGAGCTTAGGCTCGCAGCTGTACTCGACCTCTGCACCGCCACCAAACAAGTCGCCCGCAGGTAGATCGAGCCCCTCGCGCACCCGACGGTCGAAATCCAGCAGGTCGGTTTCTTCGAAGGCATTGCCCAGGCTGAGCATCGGCACTTCATGCTTGATCTCGCCAAAGGCCGAAAGCGCCAGACTGCCTACCCGCTGTGTCGGCGAATCCGCTGTAACCAGCGCCGGATAGTCCGCCTCCAAGGCTTTTAGTTCATGGAACAGGCGGTCATATTCGGCGTCCGGAACACTCGGCTCATCGAGTACGTGGTAGCGGTAGTTATGCCCATCCAGTTCGGCTCGCAGTTGCAGAATGCGCTGGGCGGCAATAGAGGCGTCGGTCATTGCGGTGTGCTCTCAAACGAAAAGAGCAGCCTTGGCTGCTCTTTCTACTTCACGGGTTAATTCAGCGCTTATTGGTCAGTTGCTTGCGCTCGTATTCGACAATGCGCTGGCGGTAATGCTCGATAGTTTGCGCCGTCATCACGCTGCGCTGATCATCCTTCAACTCGCCATTGAGCTCATGGGCCAGTTTACGCGCAGCCGCCACCATTACATCAAACGCCTGCTTGGGATGGCGTGGGCCTGGCAAACCGAGGAAGAAGCTCACCGCACGGGTGCTAAAGCCTTCAATGTCGTCGAGATCAAAGGTGCCAGGCTTGAGTGCATTGGCCATGGAGAACAGCACTTCACCATTACCGGCCATGCTTTCGTGGCGGTGGAAGATATCCATCTCACCAAAGCGCAGGCCACTTTCCAGAATATTCTGTAACAACGCCGGGCCTTTGAAGCCCTCTTCATCGCGGCCAATGACATGAATGACCAGGACTTCCTCAACCGGCGGCAACTCTTTAGTGCTTTGTTTAGCCTGGCTCGAAGGTTTAGCCACCTCGCCATCAACCGGGTTGAGCAATGTGGGTACAGGCTCTTCCTGACCCAGATTGAGGTCCCCCTGCTGCGGTTCGGCGCTGCGACGGTTCAACTCACGAGCACTTAACGACGGCAGATCCTGCTCATCAAAACCCGGCTCATGGTTGCGATCAATAACCCGCGGCTGGCTGAGCAGATTGGGATCATCTTCATCATCCGGCAGGTTGGCAAAACTGCGGTCAAGTTTGAACTTAAGTTTGCCCTTGCCACCGCGCATTCGCCGCCAGCCATCAAACAAGATGCCGGCAATCACAATAATGCCGATGACAATCAGCCACTCGCGCAGACCGAATTCCATGAAATACCTTAACCCCTAAAAATAATGTGATGAAAAAGGCCATCCAGGGCCATTTTGCTAATTCTTTTACGTGACGCCAAGCCCATGTTCTGACAGGCCTTTCCCTGCCTTAACAGATAGGCTTAATAACAATGCGCATTAAGCTAGCACGACGAAAGACAACTTTACACCGCCTCGCGCATCAGGACTCGACCAACGCCAGGGCTTCTTCAACATCTACCGCCACCAGACGCGAACAACCCGGCTCATGCATGGTCACGCCCATCAGTTGATCGGCCATTTCCATGGCGATTTTGTTGTGGGTGATATAGATAAATTGCACGGTTTCTGACATTTCTTTAACCAATCGGGCATAACGCCCAACGTTGGCATCATCCAGTGGCGCATCGACTTCGTCGAGCATGCAGAACGGTGCCGGGTTGAGTTTGAAGATGGCAAATACCAGCGCCAATGCGGTCAAGGCCTTTTCACCACCGGACAACAAATGAATGGTGCTGTTCTTCTTGCCGGGTGGGCGCGCCATGATCGTCACCCCGGTATCCAGCAGGTCTTCACCTGTCAGCTGTAGGTAGGCGTTGCCACCGCCGAAGACCTTTGGGAATAACGCCTGCAAGCCTGCGTTGATTTGCTCGAAGGTTTCTTTGAAGCGGTTGCGGGTTTCCTTGTCGATCTTGCGGATGACGTTTTCCAGTGTATCCAACGCCTCTACCAGGTCGGCATTCTGTGCATCCAGGTAGCGTTTGCGTTCAGACTGCTGCTGGTATTCGTCAATTGCCGCCAGGTTGATCGGCCCCAGGCGCTGGATACGCGCAGCCAGACGCTCAAGCTCATCTTCCCAGGCTTTCTCACTGGCCTCGACCGGCAAGCTGGCAAGCACCCCATGCAGGTCGTAATTGTCTTCCAGCAACTGCTCCTGCAGCGCTTTACGGCGTACGCTGAGGGATTGCCAGTCCATCCGCTGCTGCTCCAACTGACCACGCAGCAACTGCGCCTGCTGTTCGGCCTGGGTGCGGCGCTTTTCCGCGTCACGCAACTCACGATCAGCATCTTCCAGGGCCAGACGCGCCAGCTTGAGCTCATCTTCTACGGCCATGCGCTTATCGAGCTGTTCTTCAAGCTTCATGCGCAGCTCTTCCAGCGGCGCAGCGCCCTCCTCCAGATTAAGGTCGAGCTGCTCGCGTTTCTCGTGCAGGCGCTCGGCCTGTAACTCAAGACGCTGCAAGGCTTGCTGGGTCGAGTCATGCTGGGCTTGCAACGAACCCAGGCGCACGGCCAGCTGGTGGGCATGGTCCTTGTGCTGGCGAGCTTCCTGGCGTACGCGATCGAGGCGCTCACGCAGACTGTCACGCCGCGCCAGCAGGCTTTCCCGCTCATTGTTGTCAGAGGCCATGGCATCCAGGGCATCCTGCAGGTGCAGGCGCGACTCACCCAGCTGCTCATGTTCGATTTCGCGCTGTTCGCCCAGCTCAAGCAGCTCGCTGTCCAGACGCTTACGCCGCAGCACCAGTTGCTCGACCTTCGCTTGCCCGGCAGACAGCCGCGCTTTCAGTTCAGCGAGGCGCCGCGCTTGCTCTTGCGCCTGACGACGCTTCTGCTCGCGCTGTTCTTCTTGGGCGCGCTGGCTTTCGCGCAAATGCACCAAGCGCTCGTCGAGCAAAGCCAGCGCCGCCTCACGCTCCTCACAGTCCAAACTCAGACGTTGAATTTCCTGGCCACGGGCCAACACGCCACTTTCCGCTTCGCTGGCGCGACGCACCCGCAGAAAATGCCGCCCCACCCAATAGCCGTCACGGCTGATCAGGCTTTCACCCTCAGCCAGGCTTAACCGTGCTGCCAACGCCTCATCCAGGCTCTGCACCGGCTTGACCTGGCCCAGCCAGGGTGCCAGGTCGACATTGGCTTCAACCTTATCCAGCAAACTGCTGGCCACCCGCGCACCGTTCTTGCCCGGGCTGACCAGGCGCAAATCGCCCTGGCTCAAGCCGGCGAAATCCAGGCTATTAAAGTCATCCAGCAGCACGGCCTGCAGGTCAGCCCCCAGCACGGTTTCCACCGCCAACTCCCAACCCGCTTCAACGCGTAAGCCTTCAGCTAAGCGCGGCCGCTCACTCAGTTGCTGGTCGCGCAGCCAGTCGCCTACGCCCTTGCCGGGATCGAGAGCGGCCTGCTGCAAGGCTTCCAGTGAGGCCAGGCGACCATTTAGCCGTTGCAACTCACCTTGCGCCTGCTGCTGGGCCTGGCCGCTTTGCTGCAAGTCATTGCGCAGCTGCTGCAAATGTTCGGCCTGCTGCTGCTCTTCGCTCTGCAGGTCTTCCAGGCTGATTTCACTAGCCGCAATTTCTTCGCTCAACTCGATAATCGCAGCATCTTCCGGGTCGGCCGCCAATTGCTGCAGCTCATCGCTGAGACGGCGCTGCCGTTCGGCCAAACGCTCAAGGCTCTGCTCCAGCTGGGCAATCCGCGACTGCTGCACCTCGGCCTGCCGCCGTGGCTCGGCGCTGCGCTGGTTGAAACCGTCCCACTGTTCCTGCCAGCCATGCATGGCGCTTTCGCAGTCTTCCAGTACGGCTGCAGACTCTTCCGCTGCGGCGGCCGTCAGCTCTTGCTCGGGCAAGAGCATGTGCAACTCTTCATCAAGGGTCGCCAGCAAGGTGCGGTCATGGCCCAAGTGCGACTCGGTTTCCAGGCGCGCGCGCTCGGCCTCGTTGAGATCGTCCTGCAGTTGACGCAAGCGCTGCTGGCCGTGCTGGATGCTTTGCTCGATACGGGCAATATCGCCGCCGACCGAATAAAAACGCCCCTGCACCAGGTTAAAGCGCTCACTCAGTTCATGATGACCATCACGCAGTCGTTCAATACTGGCATCGGCATTGCGCTGCTCGGCTACCAGCGCTTCGAAAGCAACCTCCTGGCTACTAATCAGCGCCTCGCGGTTAGCGACCTGCTCGTTCAACGCCTGCCAACGCAAAGCCGTGAGCTGCGCCTTGAGCTGACGCTCTTCGGCTTTGTATTCCTGATATTTTTCCGCCGACTGAGCCTGGCGATGCAAGCGATCGAGCTGGCGCTCCAGTTCTTCACGCAGGTCGGTCAGGCGCGCCAGGTTCTCGTGGGTACGGCGGATGCGGCTCTCGGTTTCGCGGCGGCGCTCCTTGTACTTGGAGATGCCGGCGGCCTCTTCGATGAAATTGCGCAGGTCCTCGGGCTTGGCTTCGATCAGCTTGCTGATCATGCCCTGCTCGATGATCGAGTAACTGCGTGGGCCCAGGCCGGTGCCGAGGAAGATGTCGGTAATGTCGCGCCGGCGGCACTTGATGCCGTTGAGGAAGTAGGTGTTCTGGCTGTCGCGGGTAACCCGGCGGCGGATGGATATCTCGGCATAGGCCGCGTATTCGCCCGTCAGAGTGCCGTCGGAGTTGTCGAAGATCAGCTCGATGGAGGCCTGGGTGACCGGCTTGCGCGTGTTCGAGCCATTGAAGATGACGTCGGTCATCGACTCGCCACGCAGGTTCTTCGCCGAGCTCTCGCCCATTACCCAGCGCACGGCGTCGATGATGTTCGACTTGCCGCAACCATTGGGCCCGACCACCGCCGCCATATTGCTGGGGAAGTTGACGGTGGTTGGATCGACGAAGGATTTAAACCCCGCGAGCTTGATGCACTTGAGCCGCATGCGCTGCCTTCCTTAGGTCTCGGCCAGTGCGGCCAGCACCAGCTGGCAATTGTGCTCACCGTAACCCAGCAATACCTGACGAACGGCCTGATGATCACGGGCGATAATCGCCTGCAGCAGGGCCGCAAAGGTATTGAGAAACTGGCCCATTTCGCCTTTGCGCCGCTCCAGCGCCAGGTGATAGGTGCGGCTGATGGCTGGCAGCAGGTTCTCCACGGTTTCCTGCAAGTAGACATTGTTGGAGAACGGAAACGCAGCACGCATGATGTCGAAGCTGCCGTCCACAAAGCCGTGGATATCCTCACGCAGCATGCTGTCTTGCAGGCGCTGCTGAATCAGTAGAAATGCATCCAAATCGCCCTCAACCTGCCAACTGTCGGCCACCGCCTTGCCCAGCAGGATGTACAACTCCGTGACCAGGGCATACAGGCTCTTGACGTTGTGTGCAGTCAGCTCTGCGACCTGAGCACCGCGACGCGGCGGGATCACGATCAGGTGGCGACGCTCAAGGATCAGCAGTGCTTCGCGCACCGAGCCACGGCTGACATTCAGGGCCTGGGTAACCTTCTGCTCCTGAATTCGCTCACGCGCCTTCAGCTCACCACGAATGATGCGCTCTGCAAGGTGATGGGCAATCTGCTCTGCGAGGCTATCCGGTGCCTTGAACGTCATGGTGATCCTTAGGCTCTATCTGACCTAATTGGGGGCAAACAAGGGTGACATAAAGCGGTTTAAGCCCTCGCCAGGCTTGGCTTGGGCGCTGCAGCGCGGGGCGCGAGTGTAACACAGGGCGTTACCGGACCAAGGCTGCCTGAGTGCGCCTTGCAAGGAAAAGATCTGCGTTAGCAACATGGCGACAAATTAAGATTGTCCTACAATCAGTCAGGCACCGTATTCAACAGCAAGGATAGGAAGCCAGCATGTTTGAACGCCTGCCCTCCAACTGGATGCTCGCCATCAAAAGTATCGGCTACTGGCTTTGGTTGATCTCTGTCGTGGGCATCCCCATGAGCTATTACTCGTCCTTGCATAGCCCATACAGCAACGCATGGCCGTGGCTGGTGGTCGTGGTGGTCTTTGGCGTGATTCCGCTGCTGGATATGCTTGTCGGGCGTGACCCGGCCAACCCCGATGAAGCCGTGCAGGTCCCTCGCATGCAGCAGCAAGGCTACTACCGCCTATTGAGCCTCGCCGCTGTGCCGGCTTTAATCGGCATGCTCGGCTGGGCTGGCTGGGTATTCGTCAACCATGCGGCCTGGAACTGGCTCGGCCAGTTAGGCTGGGTGCTTTCTGTTGGCACGGT